>NZ_JAAHGT010000160.1:3793-13601 GCF_010672385.1 Okeania sp. SIO2F4 | reverse complement strand
GGGGGGGGGGGGGGGGGGGGGGGGGGGGGGGGGGGGGGGGAGTGTGGGAAGAGGGGGGAGTGTGGGAAGAGGGGGGAGTGTGGGAAGAGGGGGGAGCGCAAAGTTGATGAACCTGCAAACCTTGTTCAGAGGTTGCTGGGTAAGCATCAACAAAAATAACTAATCCAGCTTGAGATATAGGTTCTGCCAATTCTGGAGTAAGTTGATGTAGTGGCAGCGATCGTACATTTTGCAGATTCCACTCAGCAACTAACTCTGCCACCCGTTGACCTGCACCATCATCACTGCGGAGAGTGTTACCGTAACCGATGATTAATATTTCAGCCATTAATTATTTCCTAAATTTTCTTGATAAAATTATCATATAGCGCTACTTGAATCGGGAATAGGGAATAGGGAATAGGGAATAGTAAACTGTCAAAGGGTTTCAGAATTTAGAAATGTCCTAATCTTTGCTTCGACTGCTATAGTAGCTCCTCTAATTTGCATTTGAATAATTCTGCAATACATTGACCTAAACCTACATTTGTACTTTCATTTTTAGCCTCAACAATAGTTATTACAGGAGATTCTATTTCTAGAGTAAATTCTGAAGCACTCAAAATGTAGTCACAAAACCCATTTAGTCCGCTGGTAATATCGACATTAAAATCTCTGCCATAAAACAAACTAATTTTACCATCAAATATTTCTCTGATTTCTATCAACAAAGGTGCAATAATTAACTCCGATCGAGCTTTTTCAGTATTATTATCAAAAGCAACTTTGAGATTACGTTTGAGAGTTATTTTCAAATATTCACTCGGTTCAACTAATTCGATATTAGGAAATAGATTAACCATATTAATACTAAGATCAAAAGTAGCTTGAGCTTGATTAATAGTTTTAAAATCGCTGTAAGCCATTTTTACATACTCCTTGAATCCAAAAATAATAATAACTAAATTATTAACTGATATCAAATCCGAATGATTAGTTATTGTAAGTCCGCAGCGACTGGAACGGAGTGGCAGGAAGCAATCTCAAAGGTTGCGGGAGATTGCTTCCTATCGTCGCAATGACCAGTTTTCAGCCGGATTTGATATGACCAGAATAAGGATGATATTTTACTATTTTATTTTTCTGGTTATGGAGTTAAAAATTGCTATATTTGTCAAAGGAAACTCTAGGAGGTTGAATAGAAAAGTAGAAGTACCTTATAACAAGAGGTAGTAATGCAATTTTTTAATGATGTGTAGAGGGAGAAACGGGTTATAAAAAACTGATAACTGATAAGGCGGCTGAAACGTTTATACAGCAGTTTCCGAAGTTATGAGGTACAGTTGTTTTTCTTCTTTTCTATTCCCTATTCCCTGTTCCCAGTTAAGTGTTCCCTGTTCCCTCAAACCTAAAGTTTTGTACCTCATAACAAGGGAAAACGCTGTATTTTACATTCTACAAGTCTCTCTGAGAGAGAAGATACCAAATCCCAACCGCGATAGAAAACCCCATCAGATAGCCAACCCAACCTCACATACCAAACGTCTAACTTTAAAACACAACCTGGGAGGTATCCCCTGTAATGTTCATCTGAGCTAAAATCTAGGTCAGGGTATAACAAAAATTGTCCTTCTTGACTCCATCCGACTTTGTTATTGAACGCTTCATATACTTCCTGATTATACTCTGTTGTACCACCTAAATTCTGATAAATTTCCTTTTGCACAGAAAAGCCAAATTGATCGTTACTATATTGTAACCAAAGTTGGTCAATTCTGCCGAGGTCTGCACAAAGAAAATTTTCTATATCTTCTTTTGTTAGGTAACCTTCGTTCTCTAGCCCTGCAACTTGCAACATACAACGAGCAGTTTCCCGATCTGCTTCTTTCCACTTTTTCTCACTCAGCAATGTCTCTAATTGAGTATAGTTATAACCAACATCTGACATCAACATAAAAACTATCGCTCCTTAGTTATTTCTTGATTAATTTTTCAATTTCAAATAACTGTTTTTCCACTTCAGACAATCTCTGAGTAAATCGAAATTCATCATTGATACCTAGGTCTTGAGTCAAAGCTCTACCCATTACTTCAGTTTTGGTAAGATTAGTCTTATCCAAATATTCATCAAGCCATTTCCTTATACAGCGCTGAAGTACAATAACAGGACTTTTGATAGGGTAAATATTTTTTGCTTGTTCCCTTACTCCCCTACTCCCTAAAACCCTCCATATATGTACTTCATAGCTTCGGAAACTGCTGTATTTTCCGGGACTATAATAGATATATTGGGCAGAGGTATATTTGAGTGCCACATGATAATATGACGGTGTAATATACAAGTATTCCTAACTGTTAGACAAGATTCAGGAAATTTAGCAGTAGTAGAATTAACACGTCGAATATTGAAACAAGGGAGTTATAATTTGAAATGATAAATATTCCTCTATGTACAGTTGAAAATTTAGGAGAACATCAAAAATTAGCAGAAATTATGACCAGGGTGAAACAGGAATTTCAACAAATTTATCAAGATACTTTTATTAGTTTAGTTTTATTTGGTTCTCAAGCAAGGGCAGACGCAAAACCAGACTCAGATATTGATATTTTAGTAGTTTTAAAAGACAAAAAAACTGTATATAATAATCATCAAAAAATCATTGAGTTTATTTCCGATATATGTATCGAGTATGGGGTGTTAGTAAGTTGTGTTTATATGAGTGAATATCAATTTCAACAAGAGAAAAGTCCCTTATTATTGAATATTCATCAAGAAGGGGTTTTCCTGTGAACAGAGCTTTAAGCATTCAGCTATCAGCTTTAATTAAGTTTCACAAAATCTAGGATAAGTTATTTTAGATTTTTTTAAAGATTTTCTTACCAATAAAATTTTGAAAATAAAGTATCAAAAACAACAAAATAACATCAAAAAACTAACCATATAATCAATAATAAAAAATTTCATAAATTATACAAAGTCTTCATTATCTACCCTTTATAATTTCATAAAGGTTGAATTAGGGTGCAACAAATTCTATCGTCAATCCCATCTCAACTTAAGATAACAGAGAGGAGAATTCGGGAGAATGATAAATCTACTGTGGCTTCAAGGTGGAGCTTGTTCTGGCAATACCATATCATTTCTCAATGCTGAAGAACCAAATATTTGTGACCTAATCACAGACTTCGGCATTAATGTACTCTGGCATCCTTCCCTCGGAATGGAACTTGGTACAAACGTTCAACAATTATTACAAGATTGTCTTTCGGGAAAAACACATTTAGATATATTAGTATATGAAGGAACTATAATTAACGCGCCCAATGGCACGGGAGAATGGAACCGTTTTGCCGATCGCCCGATGAAAGATTGGGTACAAGAATTATCGGAAGTTGCAGGTTTCGTCGTCGCGGTGGGAGACTGCGCTACTTATGGCGGTATTCCGGCAATGGCACCAAACCCCAGTGAGTCTGAAGGTTTGCAATTTCTGAAACGGAAAAAAGGCGGATTTTTAGGAGAAGACTTCAAGAGTAAAGCTGGATACCCAGTTATTAATATTCCTGGTTGCCCCGCACACCCAGATTGGATTTCGCAAATATTGGTAGCGGTTGCCACTGGTAGACTCGATGACATTACCTTAGACGAATTTCACCGCCCCGAAACATTTTTCAAAAGCTTCACTCAAACAGGTTGTACTCGCAACGTTCACTTTGCTTACAAAGCTTCCACTTCAGATTTTGGGCAGCGTCAAGGATGTCTATTCTATGACTTAGGTTGTCGCGGACCCATGACTCGCTCTTCCTGTAACCGCATTTTGTGGAACCGGGTTTCTTCTAAGACTCGCGCGGGAATGCCATGTTTGGGTTGTACGGAACCAGAATTTCCATTCCACGACCTTGTACCGGGAACGGTATTTAAGACGCAAACAGTCATGGGAGTTCCGAAAGAATTACCAACGGGAGTTAACCGTAAAGATTATGCTTTGCTGACTATGGTTGCTAAAGATTCAACCCCAGAATGGGCTGAGGAAGATTTCTTTACAGTTTAAAATTTGTAGGTTGGGTTGAGGCAACGAAACCCAACATAATAAAATCTTCTGTTGTTGCGAGGAACGAAGTAATTACAATAAATTGCTTTTATTGATCGTTGTGCACAAACATACATCTTCTTCGCTTCAGACATTTAATTACACCGAGCTACTTAATATCATGTCTGGATAATAAGTGATAAAAAAAGCTTTTGTTTGTAGTAGGGCTTTAGCCCGAAGTTATAGATAGGACTAAAGCCCTACTACGAGCTTTGAACATGATATTTAATAGAGTTGTTGGGTTGCGAGATACGCTTAACCCAACCTACAGAAGTTGATAACTAATAACTGATAACTGAAAAAATGGTTCAAACTAAAGTACAAACATTAGACATTTCTCCCGTGGGGCGCGTTGAAGGCGACCTAGACGTAAGAGTTGACATTCAAGACGGATATGTAACCAACGCTTGGACTCAAGCACAAATGTTCCGAGGTTTTGAAGTCATCCTCAAAGGTAAAGACCCTAAAGCTGGTCTCATCGTCACTCCCAGAATTTGTGGAATTTGCGGTGCTTCTCACCTCACCTGTGCATCCTGGGCGTTAGATACAGCTTGGCAAACAGAAGTACCTCGTAACGCTATCCTGGCTCGTAACCTCGGTCAACTTGTAGAAACACTCCAAAGTCATCCACGCTACTTTTACGGGTTATACGCGATCGACTTAACAAACAAAAAGTATCAAAATAGTCCTTTCTACGAAGAAGCTTGTAAACGTTTTGCAGCATTCACAGGTACATCCTACGAACCAGGTATTACTGTTGCAGCAAAACCCGTAGAAATATATGCTCTATTCGGCGGTCAATGGCCTCACTCTAGTTTCATGGTTCCCGGTGGCGTTATGTGCGCTCCCACTCTCACCGACGTTACCCGCGCCTGGGCAATGTTGGAATATTTCCGCACTAACTGGTTAGAACCGATATGGTTGGGTTGTTCCATTGACAGGTTTGAACAAATTCAAACTTATGAAGATTTCATGGAATGGCTAGATGAAAATCCTAATCATGCTAGTTCCGACCTCGGTTTCTATTGGCGCATGGGTTTAAATATTGGTTTGGATAAAATTGGTGCAGGTGTTGGTAAATATATGAGTTGGGGATATTTGCCTCACGAAGATAAGTATCAACGTCCGACTATTGAAGGTCGGAATGCTGCCATGATTATGAAAAGTGGTGTCTACGATAGCGCTACAGATATTCATCAATTGATGGAGCATACTTTTACGCGGGAGAATACTTCCCACGCTTGGTATAACGAGGGTGATGCAGATGTACATCCTTTTGACCGCACTACCGTACCTGTTCCTAATAATGATATTGATTTTGATGGTGCTTATTCTTGGTCAACTGCTGTATCTCACCAAGACTTAGGTCGGATGGAAGTTGGTGCTTTAGCGCGGGAATTAATATCAGGTGGCGACCATGGAGAAAGTTGGCAGCACAAAGACGGTTTAGTTTTGGATATGTTCAAGAAAATGGGCGGACCGAGCGTACATTTGCGCGTGTTTGCCAGAATGCACGAACTAACTAAATTGTACCGTGAAACAGAACGTTGTTTGCGGGAGTTTCAGTTGCGCGATCCTTGGTATATTAAGCCTCAAGAAAAAGATGGTCGCGGTTGGGGTGCCACTAATGCTAGTCGCGGTTCCCTCTGTCATTGGGTGGAAATAGAAGGCGGCAAGATTAAAAATTATCAGGTTATTGCGCCGACTACTTGGAATGTCGGACCTCGCGATGGCGAAGGTGTGCGCGGACCTATTGAGGAGGCGTTAGTCGGTATTCCTATTGCTGATGTGAATGACCCCGTGGAAGTTGGTCATGTTGCTCGGTCTTTTGATTCTTGTTTGGTGTGTACGGTTCACGCCCATGATGCGAAGACTGGGGAAGAGTTAGCGCGGTTTCGGACTTCATAATTAGTAAGATAATTGTAGGTTGGGTAGAACGCAGTGAAACCCAACCAAACCTAACAAAAAAGGTGAAAATGTTTGGTTTCGTTTCCTCAACCCAACCTACATAAGAGGATATCGTCTCTTTAGTAAGATAATTGTAGGTTGGGTAGAACGCAGTGAAACCCAACCAAACCTAACAAAAAAGGTGAAAATGTTTGGTTTCGTTTCCTCAACCCAACCTACATAAGAGGATATCGTCTCTTTAGTAAGATAATTGTAGGTTGGGTAGAACGCAGTGAAACCCAACCAAACTTAACAAAAAAGGTGAAAATGTTTGGTTTCGTTTCCTCAACCCAACCTACATAAGAGGATATCGTCTCTTTAGTAATGTAATTGTAGGTTGGGTAGAACGGAGTGAAACCCAACAAAACCTAACAAAAAAGGTGAAAATTTTTGGTTTCGTTTCCTCAACCCAACCTACATAACTTCATTCAGTTTTCCCGCTATCGCATACAACACGAAAACCAACAGCGTTGATGTGGTTTACGCGCCAATTGCTGTTGCTGCGAATCGCAGAACGGCAGATATCAGGAATGAGGAACCAAGCACCGCCACGCATTACGGTTAAATGTTTTTTTTCACTGTTTTCCACCCAAGCACTGCCATCAATAGGCGCACCTTTATAGTTTTTATGCCAGTCATCAGCACACCATTCCCAGACATTGCCGTGCATATCATATAAACCAAAAGCATTGGGTGGAAAACTTCCCACATTAGTTGTTTGTTGTCGATATTTTCCTTTAGAGGCATTGCCATAAGTATAGTTCCCATTATAGTTAACTAACTCAGACGTTATAGTTTTTCCAAAATAGAAGGGAGTAGTCGTACCAGCGCGACAAGCATATTCCCACTGACTCTCACTAGGTAGTCTGTAGTTTTTTCCAGTTTTTTGGGATAGCTTTTGACAAAATTCTGTGGCATCGTACCATGAGACACATTCTACTGGGCGGTTTCCTCCTTTAAAGCCAGAGGGATTTTTTCCCATAATGGCTTGATACTGATTTTGAGTAATAGGGTATTTGCTCATATAAAAAGGTTGTAGAGTAACTTCATGTTGAGGACTTTCACTGTCAAATCTTCCCTCTTCATTTTCTGGCGAACCCATAATAAAAGTACCCTCAGGAATAGCCACCATTTCCAATATCACACCACTACCCAAATCTTCAGTAAAAGATTTAATTTGTTGAAAAATAGCAGGAGGCATTCCAGACCAAATCTTGCTCAAAGCTTCTACCGAAATAGCCAACCCCTCCACTCCATCTTTCTCCATATTCGTAGCTACACCCAACACACGACCAGTTTCCAAGTCAACTACAGGTGCGCCACTATAACCTTTACGGAGGCGATCGCCTTCATTAATTAACAAATTCCAAACTGCCACCCTTTCATTATTTTGACGAGCGAAACGCTTTTTCCCCAAAGTTCCATCAACAGTTTCCAGCAATATTTTTTTCTCTTCACCATAGAGATAATGACCTGCTGTCTGAAACTTTCTATTTTCTGCTTCCGATAAACTTATTAGCTGGAAAAGTGGCACATTCAGTTTTTCAACTCCCAATACTGCTAAATCAAAACCCTTAACATCTCCTGTTGCTAAAACTTTTGCCCGAATATTATTAACCAATACATTTTCCTCACCACCCACATCCTCAACAACATGGGCACAAGTTAGCAAATAAGTATAATTATCATCTCGATAAAAAGCAAATCCAGTGCCAATAACATCTGCTTTGCGAGAGTTGTCACTAGCACTGGTAATTAAAACAATAGATTCTTCTAAATTACTCATTCTTTGACTTTTTAGGTTTCAGAACTAACTTAATTTTTAAATTCGTACCAGCCTTTCCTTTAGTAATATAAAGATTACCTTCCCCCTCAAAATTAAAACCTACTTCTACCTCAGCTTGTTCAATTTCCATATCTTTATTTATTTCTTGCCAAGCTTCAGCAATAGGACGACTAATACTAATTAATATAGGTTTAACTTTAGCAAAACTAGACTTAACTTCTTTAATAACATTAGTAGAAATAGGCTGGGCTTCATTCTCTGGGACTTCTGCCTCAACTAAAATACCATCTTCTAATTCAATTAATCTGGTGGCCATATATAATTATTAGTAAATTTTATTGGTATCCTATTTCAGGATGCCACTCTAATTTTCAGGACAATTTAACTTGGTGGCGACTCGCTCTCAAAATAGTAGCGTGCCTAGATTTATTTTGTGGGTAAGTTTCATAAATTAAGACCTCTCCCCCGACCCCTCTCCTGCTCCGAGAGGGGGGAAATCCCCCTTCCCTGGTAGGGAAGGGGGTTGGGGGGTTAGGTTTTTTACCCAAAATTTTAGTCTAGACACAGCACTACCTTCAGTTCATCTTATTAGTTAATCTAGTGCAATACTATCAATTTCATCTATAAAATGAAGTAAATCAACTTTATTTGATAATTATAAAACTGGTTTGATTATCTGTTGCTTTATTCTCACAATTAGCTTATAATTAAGCAGACTATTTATCTATTAAATAGACTGAAGCACTAACCAAAAAATTTTAGCTACTAAAATTGTTATGGCTTCTTAATATAAGTGAACTTAAGCAAAAATGAATCAACCGATTAAAAAAGCTTTTTTAGACACAGAAGACGGACAAATTTTTTACCGAATAGGAGGAGAAGGAGAACCTCTACTTTTACTTCACATGACTCCTCGAAGTAGCGATGAATTTAAAGAATTCATGGCAATTTTAGCCCCTAAATATCGTGTTATTGCTATGGACTTAATGGGGTTAGGAGATTCGGATAAACCTCCAAGGGAATATTCTATTTCAGACTATGCTAAAACTGTTATTTTATTGTTAGATCAATTAGGGATTGAAAAATGTAGTATTTTGGGGAGTTTAACAGGGGGTTATATTGCTGGAGAAGTAGCCGTATCTTATAGCGATCGCCTGAATAAATTAATCCTTTGTAATGTTCATGGTTTTGATGCAGAAGAAGCGGAAAAAGTCGGTAAAAGATATAAACAAGGATTTACGATCAAAGAAGATGGTTCTCACCTCATGGAAAGATGGTTGGCACGGAGTAATTATCTGGAAGCGGAATTAAATCACCGTTGTCTTATTGATGATTTAAAAGCTTTTTGCGGACCTATTTATACTGGTTTAGCAGTTAGTAAATATTGTGTTTATGCTCAAGAAAGGTTTAAACTTATTCAATGTCCGACCTTAGTTTTTACAGGAACTAAAGCATTAGAACCTATTGAAAAATATGGTTTAGCAAAAGCAGAAAATCAAGGTTGGTTATCTGAAGCAATTCCCCATAGTAAATCTGTTAAAATTGAAGGGGGAACTATCTGTATGATTAATCAAATGCCTGAAGAAATATCTACATTTGTTATTGATTTTTTAGATAAAAAATAGAGGGGGATAAATTAAATATTATGAAAATAAAAAGAGCGTTTTTAGATACAGAAGACGGACAAATTTTTTACCGCATTGGAGGAGAAGGAGAACCTCTTGTTTTACTTCCTATGACTCCTCGAAGTAGCGATGAATTTAAAGAATTCATGGCAATTTTAGCCCCTAAATATCGTCTTATTGCTATGGACTTAATGGGGTTAGGAGATTCGGATAAACCTCCAAGGGAATATTCTATTTCAGACTATGCTAAAACTGTTATTTTATTGTTAGATCAATTAGGGATTGAAAAATGTAGTATTTTGGGGAGTTTAACAGGGGGTTATATTGCTGGAGAAGTAGCCGTATCTTATAGCGATCGCCTGAATAAATTAATCCTTTGTAAT
>NZ_JAAHGT010000160.1:0-3693 GCF_010672385.1 Okeania sp. SIO2F4 | reverse complement strand
TATTTTATTGTTAGATCAATTAGGGATTGAAAAATGTAGTATTTTGGGGAGTTTAACAGGGGGTTATATTGCTGGAGAAGTAGCCGTATCTTATAGCGATCGCCTGAATAAATTAATCCTTTGTAATACTCATGGTTTTGATGCAGAAGAAGCTGAAAAAATTACCCAAAGATATAGTCAAGGATTTACTTTTAAAGAAGATGGTTCTCATCTTATGGAAAGATGGTTAGCAAGAATTAATTATTTGGGAAAAGGAGAATTAAATCACCGTTGTGTTTTAGATGATTTAAAAGCTTTTGGAGGAAGTATCTATCCTGGAGTTGCCCTGGGTAAATATTGTCTTTGTGCTCCAGAAAGGTTTAAACTTATTCAATGTCCTACCTTAGTTTGTAATGGTACTAAAGCCTTAGAACCTATAGACAAATATGGCTTTGTCAAGGCAGAAAATCAAGGTTGGTTATCTGAAGCAATTCCCCATAGTAAAATGGTTGAAATTGAAGGAGGAAACCTGTGGATGATTAATCAAATGGCTGAAGAAATATCTACAGTTGTTGTTGATTTTTTAGATAACCATTAAAAGAAAAAGTCACCTATTAGGAGTTTAAATTATTAGTGCTATTGATGAGACTACAGAAACCTATGGGAAAACTAAAATGACTAACCTCTATGAAACTGATTTTGTGGAGTGGACTATTAAATAAGCTAAGTCATTAAACGATCGGGATCTAAAAGCTCTTGATTGGAATAACTTAAAAGCAGAGATAGAAGACTTGGGAAAAGAACAAATTCATGCTGTTAGTAGTTCTATCAAAAGGTTAATTGAAAACAAGCTTAAATTAGACTATTCCTCCAATATTTATCCTCGAAACCACTGGCAAACTGAAATTAACAATTCTCAAGATGAAATTGAAAGAAGACTAACTCAAACTCTGTTCAACAAAATAGATATAGATAAAGAGTACGAGAGAGCTAAAAGATTAGTCTTAAGTGAATATCAGCTAGACCTTCCTAACAAATGTCCTTACAGTTTTGAAGATTTAATGCAAAGATTACCGAATCAATTAATAATTAATAATTAATAATTAATAATTAAATGATTCGGGTTAAAAGCCGACACTTTTAAGGGAAAAAAAATTCTTTTTTTTCCTTCAGCGTCAATCCTCTCACTTTTAGGGAGAGGTAATTATTAACTGTTAATTGTTAATTGTTAATTTCCGAACATACATATAATTGATAATTATTATAGCGGATTCTGTCTGAGTGAGTTACGCCTCTCACAGGCAAGATGCCAAGTTGCAAATTTTATATTTAATATTTGTACCTCACGCTTCTTGGGAAATGCTATATTATTATTATTATTATTATTATTAGTTGTTGTTCATTTTTTAGATAAAAAATAGATGAGGATAAATTAAATATTATGAAAATCAAGAGAGGATTTTTAGATACAGAAGACGGGCAAATACATTATCGAATTGGAGGAGAAGGTGAACCACTAATTTTGCTGCATCAAAATACAAAAAGTAGCGATGAATATCGAGAATTAATGCCAATCTTTATTAAAGAAAAAAAGTTAGTTATTGCTATGGATTTTTTTGGTTTTGGTGAATCCGATAAACCTCCTAGAATGTATTATATTGAAGACTATGCCAAAACAGTTACTTTACTTCTTGATAAATTAGGAATCAAAAAAGCAAACATTCTTGGGCATCATACAGGTGCTTTTGTGGGAGCAGAAGTAGCAACAGCATATCCAGAAAGAGTTAACAAACTTGTGTTATCTTGTATTGACTATTTTGAAGAAGAGGAAAGAAAAACGCTTTATAATAGGTTTTCTGAAGCTTTTCAAATTAAAGAAGATGGTTCTCACCTGACAAAAAGATGGCCTGTTCGTTTAAGTTATGTAGACTCAATAGAATTAAATCATCGTTGTTTATTAGATGAATTGAAATGCTATGGTTATCCTCCCTATGCTCCTTTTGCAATAATGAATTATGCAGAAAAAAGCTTAGAAAGATTTAGATTAATCAATTGTAAAACCTTGATATTATCTGGAACTGAAGACATCAAAAAACTAGAAAAATTAGGAATTGCAAAAGCAGAAAACAGAAAATTTATTGCTAAAACAATTACCAATGCTAAGATGGTTAATATTGAAGGTGGTACAATTTATATGATGAATCAAATGCCTGATGAAATTGCTAAAGTAGTTGTGGATTTTTTAGATAATTAGAGAATTAATAATTGTATTTTTTTTGAATTATAAGCGATCTACATAGGATAAAACAGTTCCAGGTTTTGAGAGGTCTCGATCGACTCTGATAAAAGATAAATAACCATCATGCGTAATATGTCTAGGAAGAATATCAAAACTAGGGCAGTACCAAAAATAGTCCTTGAACCATCGAGTATTACCTAAATCGCAGTAACCTGCTAAACCGATACCTTCTTCATTGTAACATTGGATGATTGGATAATGGTTATCATAATGAGGTAAAATGGCTAGTAACCAAACACCAACCCCATAAGGAGTTTTTCTTAAATACTTCTTTTTAGCAGTCTCAAATTGAGTAGTTTCTGTTTTTCCCCAAGGTAAAAGTTTGCTATCTAATGCAGGAATAAACTCGTTCATTCTAGCGTGAGGACAATCTATTTCTGAGGCTTCATATTTAAAGGGAACTGGTCCATTTTCCATCCACAGAATTTCTACAGGTTCATCTCCTAAAACTTTCCAAGGACCAACTCTAACCCCAGTAGGAATAAAAGAGTAACCATGTTTATCTAATTGCCATTCTCCTATTTGAATGACTCCACTAAGAACAAAAATTTCTAGATCGGCTGTAAATATTCCTGCGGGAGCTGTAAATTGAGGGGGTAAACTCACCCTTGATGTAGATGCACCACAATTATGCCAAGATAATAATCTTCTTGTTGCAAAAGGGACAGTATCTGGCATTCCCTCTATACGCCAATCTAAAATTTCTGGTACAGTATTAGAGTCAAAAACCTGGTATTGACGAGGGATATAGTCTGGAGAAATTGCTGTACTTCTCCCAGATAAATTCATCCGTCCCCTACCATCTCCTCCCCAGTCTTCTCTAATATTGGCATTTTCTTGATTATCATTCATCATAGTCTATATTCCTGTCGAAATTTGCATTTTTTAATTAGACCATAATCTAATCTCTCTAAAATTGCAAGGAATATTATCAAGGAAATAAAATAGACTAATTTAACTGTTAATCTCTGAACTTAAAAGTTAACTATTTTCAACCTATGAAAGTTGCTTTAATTACTGGTGGAACTCATGGAAGAGAATTAGCCATTTCTCGTAGAATTTGCTCAAGATGGCTTTAATCTTATCCAGGGATATCATTCTAATTATGATGTTGCTATGGAGGTAAAACAAGAATTATAAAAGACGATCTAAAATGTTTTGGTTATCCTTTGTATGCTGTTTGGGCAGTTGGTAATTATTGTTTAAAAGCAGAAGCAAAATTTAAGCAAATTAAATGTCAAACTCTAATTATTTTTGGAATGGATGATATGCAGGAATTTGAAAGATTAGGGTTGGCAAAAATGGAAGACCATAATTTTCTTTCTCAAGTAATTCCCCATGCTAAAATGGTAGAATTTCCAGAAGGAACTATTTGTATGATGAATCAAATTCCTGAAAAAGTTGCTGAAGTTGTT
>NZ_JAAHGT010000016.1:11745-32269 GCF_010672385.1 Okeania sp. SIO2F4 | reverse complement strand
ACATACTCCACCGTTAACTGCTACGCAGTATAATGGGCGATTCTCAAACTCACATTTAAGATTTCCTGCTTCACGGATTCTTGACTAGGCAAAGCCCCCGTTAGACCATCTCCACAGGCATTTTCTAATACGCTATGCCCTAGCGCATTTTCTTTGACACCACGATTTCTGACGACTTGTGCTGCTGCTACATCTCTATGGGTTTTATATCCACATTCAGGACAATTATGTTCTCTCAAATCAAGGGTTTTCTTGCCTGTATGAAAACCACAATTAGGACATATTTGGGACGTGAAATTCTTGTCTACTTCAGCCACAAAAACATCTCTCTTCCATGCTACCCATTTAAGAATGGTCACAAATTGTCCAAAACCAGCATCTAGGCTGTGCTTAGACAGCATTCCTCTTCCCCATGACCGAAAATCAATATCTTCAAGAAAAATTGATTGCCCTTGGACACAAAGATGATGAGCTAACTTAAAATGCCAGTCTTTGCGAATATCAGAAATTCGCTGATGCAATCTTGATATTTTTTGGTTTAACTTATGCCGATTTTTTGACCCTTTCTTCTTATTCTTTAATCTACGTTGCAGCAATATCAATTTTTCCAGAGTTTCTTGTAAATAAATATTTTGCTGTTTTAAAGCTTTTTCAGCTAACTGGCGCTCAATTTCAGCTCCAGCTCGAGCTGCAAATATTTTTAAGATAGATTTTTGTTGTTCATAATTGTTTGTTAAAGGTTTAGTATCTAAACCTGCAATATGACCTAGATTTTTTCCATGACTATCTACAATAGCAATCCCTAAATAACTTTCCGCTTCTAATGTTAATAAATCTCGATCTTCTGGGAAAAGTTGTTGAACCGAATGGGGATAAATCTCTAGACCTGTTTGATAAACAGCACCACAAGGAGTTCCATCTAGATAGTATTGAAAGTTGGGTATAAATTTGTCTCCTGACCAAAAAGCCAACACCCTAACTTGTGGCTGAGGACTGTCTAAACATTCTGCAATGAATCCATATTTTATTTGCAAAACTTGAGAAAGGTATTGAGCACAAGCGTAAAAAAATTATTCGCCAATTTTAGATGCAATTCCCGCAACAATAAGTTTGAGATTATATTCAGAGTCAAAATTATCAGTTGTCATTACATTTATTGAAGATATCTAGTTCATTAATGGATATAGCAATTCCCAAAAAGCGTGAGGTACAAAATTTTAGGTTTGAGGGAATACTTAACTGGGAACACTTAACTGGGAATAAAAAGACAATAAAACAATAAAGATAACTGTACCTCACGAGCTTGGGAAACGCTATAATGAATAATGGATAATTACTTCTGGTTAAAACTGTACTTTATTGAATTATCAGGAAATATTTTTAATTGATAATGGATAGTGGATGATGAAAACTATCTCTAATTATCAATTGTCAATTATCCATTATACATTAGTAAAGAGAGGCAATAAAGCCGAATTGATTAATTATCAATTATCCATTATCCATTGGTAAGAATATACCTATAATAACTTATATAATTTGAGATTTTTTATGGAGAATATCTCTGTGCATAATTTTTGGATTTCCTGATTCTAAAAGCTGATTCCTTAACTTAGCTGTTAGCTCCGTATTCTGTAAGAAAACTCTTATTTTACTGGGCTTTCAGCAAATATTAAATCTCAGAAACAATAAGTTGCCAAACCTAAGTCTAACAAGGAACAGATCCTCTTAGTATTTACTTTATAGATCGGCTATAACAAGCTTTTTTTATCAGGTAGAATTTACCAAAAATTCTATACTTTTCTGAAATTTGCTATAATTCAAGGATTTAAAATTTTGTTGGATAATATAATTTAGATTTTAAAAAATGATACTTGAAGAAATCTTTCCCTTTAGATTGGCCATAGATGCAACAGCGATCGCAGGTGCATCTTTGTGGTCTTTAGCTTTATATTGGGGTTTTTCCCCTCTGAGTGAGTGGGTGACGTTACAGCTTAACCGTTGGTTTAATTTTGCGGAAAGAGCGTTGTATACATCCGAGGAAGAATTTGAAAGAACGCGCAAAGCGAGAGAATCTCAAAATGCTTTTTATGCTTCTATCTTTAGTATTGTGCCTTTTTTAATTGTAGGAAGTTTATGCAATTGGGGGGTAGAATTTGGTTTAGATAAAAGTTGGTCAATTAGTATTGGGATGATTACTTGTGTAATTTGCGGTGTTTATGAATTAGGAAGACGAGATAGTCAATCTTAATTACAAGGGAATAGGGAATAGGGAGTAGGGAAGAGGGGTCGGAGGATAGGAAACAAGTAAAAAATATTTATCCCCTCAACTTTACCTCATAAATTTGGAAATTGCCGTAGCTGAATTATCAAGCTCTATATATTATGAAAATAGACCAAAAGTTTCCTCTTCCAACTGATGTAGAAACGGCGATCGCTATGCAAGAAAAACTCCGTCATCAAGTAATAGCTGAAGACCAATTTGGAGCTATTAAATATGTGGCTGGAGTTGATGTTGGTTATAGTGATGATGATGGGATGACTCAAGCAGCAGTAGCAGTTTTAAATTTTCCAGAATTAGAATTGAAAGAACAAGCGATCGCTCAACGTCCTACTTCTTTTCCTTATATTCCTGGTTTATTATCTTTTAGAGAAATACCTGCTATTTTAGATGCTTTAGAAAAGTTAAATATTATTCCAGATATGCTTCTTTGTGACGGTCAAGGATTGATTCATCCCCGTAGATTTGGTGTGGCTTGTCATTTAGGAGTTTTAGTTAATATTCCTAGTATTGGTGTAGCTAAATCTCACTATATTGGGAAACACGATTCTGTTGGTTTAGAAAAAGGTAATTGGCAACCATTAATAGATGAAGAAGAAGTTATTGGTGCAGTTGTCAGAAGTCGTACTGGAGTTAAACCAATTTATGTTTCAACTGGTCATAAAATTAGTTTAAAAACTGCTATTAATTATGTCTTGAAATGTACTCCTAAATATCGGTTACCAGAAACAACTCGTTGGGCAGATAAATTAGCTTCTCATTCAACAATTAATAATTAATAATTAATAATTAATTATTAATTATTACCTCTCCTTAAAACGGATAGGATTAACGCGGTAGGGAAAATTTTTTGAAAGGAGAGGCTTTAAACCTTACAGCGCTTTCCGTTGTTATGAGGTATACCCATCGCGGGCAAGATACCCGCACTACAATATTTTTATCATTGACCCTGTACATCATTGCTCCGAAATTTGCTGTAATTATTCGGTAAAAAGGAAATTGTACAGTAAATTCCAGATTACAGTACTTTTCAGATTGATGAACCAGATTGTTACAACCAAAAACCTGTAGGGACAAATGGCCATTCGCCCCTACTGTGGTCTACCGATATGAAAACTGCTGTAATGTGGTACAGTTAACGGGCTAGATATTTTTTTCTTGTTCCCTATCCTGCTCGTGATCTTCTCTACTTGTTATTCCCTGTTCCCTATTCCCGATTCCCTAATTCTTATAAGATAAACATTTGTTCAATCCTTAAATATTTACAAGTCTACTGTGCAAATAAAATATGCTCTTGTTCACGAATGGTTAACACCTAAAGCAACTGGGGGTTCGGAACTGGTTATTAAGGAAATTCTCAAGCATATTAATGCAGATTTATATGCTTTAATTGATTTTGAGTCGAGCAATCCAGAAAGTTATCTTTATCAACGTAAAATAGGTAAAACATTTTTACAACATTTGCCTTTTGCTCGTAACGGAGTACAAAAATATTTACCTTTATTACCCATAGCAATTGAACAATTTGACTTGGGAGAATATGATGTAATTCTTTCTTCTTCTCATGCAGTTGCTAAAGGTATTCTGACGACACCTTATCAACTGCATATTTGTTATTGTCATACTCCTATGCGTTATGCTTGGGATTTAACTTTTGATTATTTAAATAGTAGTAAAGTTGGTAAAGGTATTCCTGGGATTTTCACTAAATATCTTTTACATAAACTCCGGGAATGGGATGTAATTTCTGCTAACCGAGTAGACTATTTTATTGCTAATTCTCAACATACTGCCCGAAGAATTTGGCGTTGTTATCGACGTCAAGCTGAGGTTATTTATCCGCCAGTAGATGTGGAAAAGTTTCCTTTTAAATCTCAGAAACAAGATTTTTATCTGACGGTTTGTAGATTAGTTAGCTACAAAAAAATCTCTTTAATTGTCAGAGCTTTTAATCAGTTAGGACGAGAATTAATAGTTATTGGTAGTGGGGGAGAATTAAATAAATTACGTCAGCTTGCTAAGTCTAATGTCAAAATTATGGGTTGGCAACCTGAAGAAGTAGTTGCTCAATATATGTCAGAAGCCAAATGTTTTATTTATGCTGCTTGTGAAGATTTTGGTATGGCTTTGGTAGAGGCACAAGCTTGTGGAACTCCTGTTATTGCTTATGGGATTGGTGGAGCGACTGAAACAGTTTTAGATATGGGAAAATATCCAGATTCGGCAACAGGTTTATTGTTTCCCGAACAAACAGAAAAAGCTTTAGTTGAAGCGGTGGAAAAATTTGAAAATTCTCAGGCGTATTTTCAGACAGAAATTATTAGAAAGCACGCCTGTAAATTTTCTCAAACAGTATTTCAAGAGCATTATTTAAATTTTGTGGAAAAGTGTTATGCAGAATTTAAAAGTGTTGGTATTTGAAGTCTGGTTATTACAGATAAATAGACCTCTTAGGAAAAGAGGGAGTAGGGGGCGATTCGCGAATCGCCCCTACAGAATTAGCGGGAAATAATTGATGATTTATACCCGATAATGAGCATGATTTTTGATTATCGGAGATATCTAATAGTATCAGAAACACTACTTATATTTGTCTAGCTATAATAGAACAAAATTAATAACAATTGACTATGAGAACTGTTTTAGATTTAAAACCATTAATTACATTAACAAAAGAAGATTTTTATCAACTCTGTCAAGTTAATCCAGAGGTATCATTAGAACTTAGTCGTAATGGAGAATTGATTATTATGTCGCCTGTAGGTGGAGAAAGTGGTAATCAAGAAGCTAATTTAATTGCTGATGTTATTAATTGGAACCGAAAACTCAGTTAGGATTTGTATTTAGCTCGTCAACAATATTTAATTTACCTGGTGGTGGTAGTCGCTCTCCTGATGTCTCATGGGTAAGACGAGAAAAATAGGAAACTCTAACTATTGATGAAAAGAAAAAATTTCCACCTATTTGTCCTGATTTTGTAATTGAATTACGCTCTCCTAGCAATACATTAAAACCTCTACAAGAAAAAATGAAAGAATATTTAGATTGCGGTTTAAGATTAGGATGGTTAATTAATCCTCAAGATGGCACGGTAGAAATTTATAGTCCTCAAAAAGCTGTGGAAATATTAACTTTACCTGTCTCTTTATCTGGAGAGGATATTTTACCTGGATTTAATTTATTGATCGAATAATATTTATTCTCTCTTTAGAAAAGAGGGAGTAGGGAGTAGGGAGTAAAGGGAAATAATTTATGTATCTGGTGGGATAATTGTTGTGGATAAAATTTAGATTCACGAAGATGGATTAGAGGATGGTATTGCTAATGATCTAGTTAATGCAGGTCTTCCAAAAAGTCAAATTGTTCTGGGTTTTCATCCGCCAGAAGTACGTCCTCACACAGAATTTGCAGTGAATTCATTCGGCGATCGCCTTTTCGGTACTATCATGTTGCACCCAGATTTTACCGTTAATAATATCGACATGAATACCACAACTATAAATTCGGGTATGGTTATTTTCCACAGTTTCTTGAGCGGTGAAATAAGCAAGTAGTAGGGACGTTGTATCCAACCTCCCTACATTAATTAAGGGTTTGTATTAGATATCTCCAAGAATGTTTAATTGCTGGAGATATCTAATGTGTAGTTTTCTTACCTACACTAGAGAAAGACTAGAGAAAACATTAAAGCCAAACTGATTTTCTAGAACTGCAATTACAGAACCATCAACCGATAATTCATTTGTTGAGGAATCAAAACTTACATCATTGACGCTACTGATACCATACACACTTTTATCGATCTCAATCACATCTCCTTCGGCATCACTAAAGTCGAGAATTCTGTCAATTCCACCAGTAGAAGTGTTTTTGTTGAAGACAAAGGTATCGTTTCCATAACCGCCAATTAATATGTCATCCTGGTTCATGCCTTCAAGTCGATCGCTTCCTTCTCCTCCTAGCATCACATCTTCGCCACCATTTCCTGTCAGAGTATCATTACCTTCACCAGCAGAAACATAATCTTCATATCCGAATGCCTTGAGACTGTCATTGCTCTCACTGCCGATGAGAACATCGACGACACGGTTTGCGCCAGTAAAGTCCTCTTTACCAATTAATTCAATATTTTTGAGGATAGTTGGTATATCAGAACTAGAGATATTGTTCAAAGTAGCAACTTGTTCGCCGGAAAAAGAAAGAGTCAGATCGCTACCAGAGAGATTGTAATCAAAGCTTATTTCTTGATTGCCAGATTCAAAATACTCTTTAATATCAACCTGAATTTTATCGACTTCATCATTGACGAAATCTACGGTGTAGTCTGTAATGGTATGATTTCCACCAGAGAGAACAAAGGTATCGTCACCACCATTTCCTGTTAGAGTATCGCTACCCATTGTTACTAACGGACTGTTGAGCTGAAGATCGTTACCGTCTTCATCTACCGAATAGTTGCCTATTCCAGTTGATAAGATGTTATCATTATTGTCTCCTTCAATATTGTCAGCATTATCGCTACCAACAATATTCTCAATACTGAACAATCTGTCTGTACCACCAAACCCATTACTGGCATTAGCAGAAGTACCATTGGAATCAGTAGTAGTGCTTGATAAGTCAACGCTAATAGCACTTGTAGAATGGATATATAATGCAGTATCTGAGTCATTGCCTCCATATATAAAGTTACTTCCACCACCGCCATAGAATATATCGTCACCATCAAATCCTCTTAATTCATCATCATCAGCGAGTTCAGGTGCAAATGATGTTCCTCCTAAATTATCCAATTGGTATCCAGCAATAACATCATCGTGGTTAGTTCCATACAAGTAGTCAGGAGTATTGCTACCCTGTAGATTCCACCCCGAATAAGCACCCAAAACCAGAAATTTATTACTTCCCAGGTTTTCTAAATCTGAGCTATCGATATCCAAGACAGTGCTACTTTCGGAACGTAGACTTGCTCCATTTGAATCAATGTAGATCGCGCTTTCTATCAGGGCAGTTTGTATAGCATCTTCAGCGTCATTGTCATATGCAGTGGAACTATCACCAAAAACAGTCCCCGCATTCTCCAACTCAAGATCGGCAAAAATCTGAGTGCTGTTTGAGTTGTTATATTTGAAAGAAAGAGTATTGTCTCCATTAGTATCATCTGAGATATATACATCTTGGTTTACAGGGATAATGACGACGTCTTCTCGGAAGTTGAAGTCAGCAATAGTAGCAGAAGCACCGCTATTTGGCCTATCCAGTGTCGATGTCTGACCATTCATTATTCCCTTGATACCATCAAAGATCATGGGAACAATTTCTTTAGCAATCTTAAATTGGGGAGCAAAAGCTGTGAATGCTAAGTCAGTGACATCCGTTCTACTAAACTTACCCAAACTTACCCAAACCTGATTGCATGAGTTTTGGAGCTAGCTTCCTGTTTCCCAGAAGACCACTGACCGCAGTCTGTAACTTATCTTCTCCACAGGCTTAAAATCGGTGAGAACTTCACCTACTTATTCACATAATTTTCTAGGTTGACAGCAGCATTAAAGTCTCTGTCCGCTTGAAATCCACAGTTAGCACAATTATAAGTTCTCTCATGCAAAGGCATTTTCTGTTGATGCCCACAACGAGAACATATTTGAGAACTGGGATAAAATCTAGGAGCTATCACTAGCTGGCTTTCATAACACTCGCACTTGTATGTAAGTTGACGCTTGAACTCATAAAAGCCACAATCTGCTATCGCACTTGCTAATTTATGATTTTTGAGCATTCCACTTACATTCAAATCTTCTATCACTATGGTGCTGTGGTTTTTAGCTAACCATGTTGTTAGTTTATGTAGTGCATCTACTCTGATATCAGCAACTTTTTTGTGAGTCTTGGCTAGTTTTTTTACGGCTTTGGCTCTGTTTTTGCTACCAGGCTCTTTTTTCTGGACACGCCGTTGATAACGACTTAGTCGTTTTTTTGCTTGTTTGTAGGCTTTGACGTTACCGTAGGTTGTTCCATCGCTACAAGTTGCTAGGGCATTTATACCTACATCTACACCGATAATAGTCCGTTTTTTAGTCAGAGGTTTGGGCTGACATTCATCATACTTAAAACTAATGTACCAGTCACCTGCCCGCTTGGATATTCTCACATTTTTGACTGGTACAGATGGTAAGATTTCATAAGTTTTTACTATTCCTATTCTTGGTAGTTTGATGTAGTTTCCTCTCAGTATATGAATACTTCCTTCTAAATAGAAACTATCTTTTTTCCCTTTTTTCTTAAAGACCGGAAACCCACATTTAGGAATAGTTAAAAAGTTCTTAAATGCTCTTTCTAAATCTCTTAAAGCTTGTTGAGGGGCGCATTTTGATACTTCATAGTACCAGGAATTTTCGCTTTTTACTTCCCTCACCAAACGTTTATGTAAAGTGATAGCACTCAGTCGTTTTTTGTTTGATTCATATTCAGTAATGCAAGTTGCTAATCCCCAATTATAAGCAGTCAGGGGCTACACCTGCGTGTTTGGCAAGTATGGTTTTTTGTTTATTATTAACTTTTAATTTAGTCTTGATTGATTGCATTTCAATTGCTCGGCCACCTCTTTTAAGAGTTTAATAAGTTAAACATAAATCTAGTATATCACAGAGTATTTGTCTATTTATGTTTAACGCATGTCCAGTTATTTTAATACTGTTGATAACCCCTGCCATACTCAAACCGAGGTTCGCCCAGTCTACGTTAAGACCGCCACCAGTAGTATCGGCAGCTTCACCAAGGAAAAAGGTATCTGCACCGTTACCACCGTCTAGAACATCACTAGCTCCATCACCGAGTTCACCACTGTAGAGTAAATCTGCACCGTCTTCTCCATAGAGAGAATCATTACCATCCTGCCCAAACAAAATATCATGGCTATTTCCACCATACATCAGGTCGGTACCATCTCCACCATACATTAGGTCCATACCATTTCCACCATGGAGGCTATCACTTCCGGCTCCACCGTAGAGGGTATCGTGACCAGTTCCCCCGAAAAGCATATCTTTTCCAGCATCTCTATTAGTGACGGTAAAATTGGCATAGTTAATACTATATCCATTATCACTATTTGGATTTGTGGTTTCATCACCACCATAGAGCACATCGTTATCACTTCCCCCATAAAGAGTATCGTTTTCACCACGTCCTATTAATGTGTCCGCACCTCCGTTACCCCATATCTGATCTTCGCGATGCCAGGTATAGTTCTGATTACTGAGTGTAGCGACTCTAAAATATGAACTTGTTTTTGTTTTTCCTTGAATATAGTTGTCGTTGTTATTACCAGTTTGTATTTCTGTACCAGGATTACCATTCCATCCCATTGTTCTTTTCTCCTTTGTGTTTAATTTGTTTCTGTAGGAAGAGGTTGTTCTCTTTCCTTTCATGTCTATTATTATTAACTGAATTTTTGGAAGAAACAATACATAAAAGTTCAGGAAAATTCAGGAAATTTCCACCTGAATAAAACTGAATAAAACTGAATAAAACTGAATATTTTGGGGCATAATCTGAAGATTGGACTAAAGTTGGACTAATTTTTCAGGATTTTTTTCAGAAAAGTTCAGTTTTATTCAGGAAAGTTCAGGTTTTTTTAGGACTGAGATAATACTGCATATATATAGTGTATAATCTCTAGTTTCGTAAATTCTGTGATTCAGGAAAGCTAGCGATAGAAATCTGTTGCGCTTTCCTACGGAATGCTATACAAACGCGATCGCCAATTTCTTCAGCATTCAACCGATTGTTATAGTTTCACTTACTTGAGAAAGTTCCTCCTTTTCTGTTGCCAATATATAATTTTGCGATCGCGTCCTTGCTGTCGTCATGTTACACCGAGATTTTTGTATATATAGAACCCATTTAGTCACATTTAACTTCTACAGAACTTACGCATGAGGTATGAAAAACTAGGATTTGAGATTGCTTCCCTGTCGGTCGTAATGAGGAAAATACGTTGTATTGCATAAGTCCTATTCTAACTTCTGACTTCAGCTAACCTTGGGCGAATTCTGTATACTTTCTGAGATTAGGTGGATGATATGCATCAGTTATCAGCAATTAATAATGAAAAATTACTGCTAGGTTTAAGGAAGGGTAGTTCGGCAGTAATTTTTATCTTCTCTCAATTTATAAATTGCTTTTCCCCCTTTTGTTTCTTCTTTGTTGTTTAGTCATCAAAAAGTAGTTTAGCCAAATTTTTTTTCCTTATTATAGCAAGCTATAAAAAAGAATGTTAGGAAGAATAATGGCGATAAAAATATTTTACAGGAGATGTACATTTGACTAAAAAAATAAATTCTGAACTCAGAATGGTATCGAAGCTATTCATTATGATTATTGACTCGTTTATCCTGAATCCTAAAAAATCCACTAGTTATTTGTAGCAAACATTTATTAAACCGGTATTACTTATTACTTATTCCTTCTTACTTCTTCCTTATTTTTATGAAATCAGAAGAACAACAGCACCCCCAATATCATAAAGATAGACAAATAGTTAATATTCTATTAGCAGAAAAAAATACTGACTATAACTTAGCAGAATTGGCAAGATTGAAAATTCGTTATCGAGGTTTTCCTGGGGCAAAAGATATTCAGGAAGACTTAGAGAAACTATTAGCAAAGTGGGAACTTACTGAAGAAAAGCTCTATGCAAAAACTCGTGACATTCATCGCAAAGGTCAGGTTTATAAAAAACACAATAACGACCAAGAAGATTGGTTTTAGAGATTTTTTATAATTAGGGCTTACCGATCAAATATTAAAGCATTAACATATAAAGGTTTGAGCTTTTTTATGGTCGAAAAAAGTTCGCCTGTTTCAGTTGAAAATGCTCAAAAAGTTAGCATTTTGGATATACAAGGACAAAAAATTACTCCCCTACTCCCCTACTCCTTAAAAATACTTTTTCAGCAAACCCTAATTATTTGGTAGAGTGGTGAAATTTTGATTTATCTGTTTAAATGGGGTAGTGATTTATAAGTAGTGATATCTGCTCGAAAAAGTTAAGTAGGTAAGTAAATACTATTCTTTTAAAACCTAAAATTGGAGACCTTTTCTTTTCCCTGTTCCCTACTTCGACTATAAATCACTAGATCTATAAGACTACCTAAATAGTAAATCTTATCATATTTACCGAATAATTAATAATTATTAATTATTAATTAAATAATTCAGCTTGATTAGCCTCCCCTTTCAAGGGGAAAAAGCGGTCCAGGGATGGCGAGGTTTCCCGCTCTTTCAGAGTCGCGAACGCTTTTTCCTGACGGAATGCTGCCTCTTGCAGAGGAGCTGCGTCTTGCTACGGTAGCTCTCGCTAACGCTAACGCAAACATGTCGCGCAGCGTTAACGCGCGTTGTGCGGAACGCTAAACACCATATCCAATCGACCAAGAAAATAAATAATATTTCCTTATATTCAATTCCGTTGGGGTTTTAACCAGAGGTAATTATCAATTATCAATTATCCATTATCCATTATCCATTAATGAACTACTTTATCTAGACCAAACTAATCATTAAAATGAAGCTGTTTAGTAATAACATTAACTGGAGGGGAGCAATAAACACATAATTCATTAGTAATTTCAACAGCTTCTTGAGGATTTTTATCTAAATACATTGCTGTTAAAGCAAAATGTTCTCCAGCACCAATAGCTGCAAATTCGTTGATTTTTTCTACTAAATAACTATCGCAAATGCGGAAAATTTATCCCTCAATTCCAATTAAATAATCATTTCTCTTAGAAAAAGAATCATCTTTAGATTTAGCCCAAGTGTAAAACTCAACAATGAAATCTAAAACAGCTTCTACAGTTGGCGCTGCTGGTTTATGATTTCTGGCAAAAATCTGCATAAAACTTAATTCCATAATCAAACCAACACTACCAATAACTAAACCATTAACTTCAAAAAGTTTACCTTGTTCGTCTCCAGTTACACGATGAGTTTCCTTTAAATGACCGGAAACCCGAATACTATCAGAAGCAAACATTAAGCGATCTGAATATTTTCTGGCTGCAACAAAACTCATAATATTTAATTAAATTTACTCAAATTAATCTCTACTATGTTAACAGAAATATCCAGGGTAAGTTGGAGATAAGCATTCAGCTATCTTTTATGGAGATGTCTATTCTCCAAACCATCTTCCCTACTCCCTACTCCCTACTCCCTATTCCCTATTTTTTGCGATAAACATGAAACTTTTGGCTTTCATGGATGCTAACAAAACTAAATCCAGCTTGTGCCATAATTTCTTCTTTTTTCCATTGCTTAATGTAATTTAACTTAAGTTTTTGTTGAGCTAATATTTCCCCATCTTTCTTAAAAAAATAACTTTTCTCAATAGATTCAATTTCATCATTTTCGGCAATTTTTTCTATCTCCTGAGAATAAACAATTCCTGTAGGGAGATTTTGTTGATGACTTTTATGTTCTCCTTGAACACTCAACAGAAATAATCCATCTTGACGCAGATGTTTAGCAACATTAATTAATCCCTTAATATCCTCATCAATATCCTTAGTATGATTTCTTAAGTCAGTCCGATCGCCTCGTTGACTTATTACCCAAACTCCTCTACTAGAAACAGCAATATCAAAATTTTCTTGGAGGTTCATATCATAGATATCTGCTTCGACTAATTTTCCCCATTCTCCCAATCTTTTTCTGGCAATGTTGAGCATTGATGAACTAATATCTACTCCTGTAAATTCAGCCTGGGGAGCAAGTGGCAATAATTTTTCAGCAAATAATCCTGTTCCTACACCTAATTCTAGTATTTTTTTCTGACCATCTTTCATCAAAGAATAGACTGCATTAGCCATTCCTTGATAATCATAATTGCCTTGAGTCATCAAAAGATCGTAATAATTAGTAAAACTATCGTAATAATCAGCGATATTGGTATATTTATTCATAGTTAATTTTGCAGAAGCAAAGTACAGTCCCTAATAAATAAGTTAGGTTTCAGTAACTATACCACGATAATTTGATTTAAAAATTTTTATCAATAAACCAGTTATTTCTTTTCTAAATTTGACACAACTATTGAACTAAAGATTCATCGGATTGGTAAATATTGCCAATCTTCCAAAACTAAATGCAAATTTTCTAGAGCAGAATACAGTTTATTCTTAATAATGCAAATAATTATACCATTTTGAAAAAACAATGTTACGAATAGTAAGGGGGATAAAAATATTTTACAGCAAATGCCCCTTTGATAAAGCGGTGCGACCCCGCGCCGTCTCACGGCGCAAGGGAACGCGTACCAAGAGAAAAAGATGATTTACGAACTAAAAAATGGTATTTAAACTATTCATTATGCCGACTGACTTCTGACTCCTAACTCCTAAAAATTCCCCTAGATATTTGTAGCAAACATTTATCACGCTTGGTATTAGTTCCTGCCAAAGGAGGGTTAGGGGAGATAAAATTAGATGAACTTCAGAGAGAATTTGTATAAGACTAAATATGGATACAATTATTTGATTATCTGTTTAATTTTTTGCGATTAACACGAAATTTTTGGCTTTCATGGAAACTAACAAAACTCAATCCAACTTGTTCCATAATTTCTTCTTTTTTCCATTGCTTAATATAATTCAAGTTAAGTTTTTGTTGAGCTAATATTTATCCGTCTTTCTGAAAAAATAAGTTTGATCAATGGATTCAATTTCATCATTTTCGGCAATTTTTTCTATCTCCTGAGAATAAATAATTCCTGTCCGGATATTTTGTTCATAACTTTATAGGTTAGCTATGCTTCATTAATGGATAATTACCTCTGGTTAAAACCGTGAGGGAATTGAATATAAGGAAATTCAAGAGCACTTTTTTTCTATTGAAATAGAAGGCTTTGTACCTTTATTTTTCGGTAATTATAAATACCTGTAAATAAAGAATTAATTTAATATTTGCACGAGGTAGGGAAGAGGCAAAAGGAATATCCTTGATTAGTAAATGCACAAATAATTTTATCCATCTATTTAGGGGGATAATTTGATTGAAAAACCATGCTCAATTTCCCGCAAACTTTTGATAATCTTCGAGTAACCATTGAGGCAATTTAGTTATATCTTCTATTCGCAATTGCTCTGGAAGACAATATAACATTGCAGCTAATAAATAATTTATGGCTTTCGGCGCTTCTATTCCTTGAGAAAGTTGGGTAGCTAACTCTTGTAAAAATTCCTGTTCGTGTTCTATTAAAGATTCATTTTGAATCTGACTATTGAGTAATGTTTGATAACCTTTACCCATCTCACCCAAGTAAAAATTTTCTAGTTTTTGCGGTTCTAAATTTATCCAAAAATCAGCCATTTTTTTTCTCAGTTGACGCAAGTCTTTAACAACAGATTCATCAGAGGGATCTATATAATAAAGATTCACACTACCTAATAATTGATTCAGAAACTTTTGGTTGGCAGAATCTAAATTATCTGTCTTATTTTCTGTTAAAACTACATTCTTTTCAGTTTCAGCTTCAGCAGGTTGTGGGGGTTTGGAGACCAAACCTCTACCAATAGAATCTTCTAATAAATGAGGCGACTTAGTTTGAAAAGCTTTTTCCAACTTCTCTGCAACTTCTCTACTTTCAAATACCTGTTTATAATCATTAATTAACCACCGAGGCAAACGATTTTTAGCATCTCGGACTAACATTTTACCAGGAGGAAAATATAGCATTCCTCCTAAAAGTGCATTAATAGCTTTAGGATTAGTTAAACCCATACTTGTATCAGCTAATTCTTTGAGAGATTTCTCTTCTTCTTCTGTTTGAGGTTCGTTTTGAATCCCACTTGCTAATAATTCTAGATACGCTTGTTTAATTTGACCTTGATAAATAGTTTCTAATTCTTTTGGAGGTACATCCAACCAAAAATTAGCTATTTGTTTACGAATTTGACGTAATTCTTCGATTAATGATTGGTCAGTGGGATCAATTTTATAGAGATTTACACAACCTACTAAACGATTGATAAATTCAGAAGTCAGAGAATTATTATTTTGAGATTCTATAGTTTTTGGTGAATGAATATTTTTCCATTCTTGGAATAATTCTTGCAATAATTGACCTATCTCCCCGGAGTAACTACGACTGTCTAAAAATGAAGGATTTTGCTGCATTTTTTCCCTAATTTCTTGCTGCTTTTGTTGGCGAAATTCTAAATTATTGGCAAGCTTAATAGCTAGATTAATATATTCTGCTTCGCTCTGAACTATTAGGTCAGGAATAGAAAGGGATCGCAATAATGCACTACCCATCAAAGAGCGGAATGAATTCCCATTTTTTGTCACTATTGGGATACCTATTTCTAATGGTTCTATGAGAGAATTTACTCCAGCAAATGGATAAGAATCTAAATAGACATCACATAATTTCAAACATTCTTTGATATCTGACCGACTTGGTAATGTTTTAATAACAATTAATCGTTTTTTCTCAATACCATGTTTTTCAAATATAGAGCGCATATCATTAACAAAATGAGTAGCAGCTTGATAACTATTAGTCCAGTTAGGATTAAAGGGATATAAAACTAGAACAGAATCTGGCACAGCAGCAATAATTTTGGCCCAAGTTTCTCTCAGTTCAGGAATAATTTTATAAAAATTAGCTCCAGAAACAAATACAATATTTTTTTCGCTTACTCTCCAACTTTCTCTACTTGGTTTAACAACTGGTTTTTCTGGTTCAGTTGCATAGTAATTAAAACAATGAGCTGCCCCTTTTAAGGTAATTAATTTTTCCTGATATTGTTGTTGAGCTTCCTCTTGAGGTTCTGTTAATTTTCCAGAAATATAGTAATCAATATGTCTCATTCCTGTTGTGACGCAAGAGGAAGTTGAAGTTACTTGAATTCGCGCTAGTCGATGCAAAGCAAGTAAGGTAATAGGATTAGTAATAGCAGTAACATTAGTACCAATTAAAAGTATATCTAAATCATCATTACGAATAGTTTCTACTTGACTAATCAAGTTGTCTGGTAATTTGATAAATTGCTCGGCGCAACCTTGACAATATTTTTCTAGGGGATATTCACTGATATTTTTGGCATATAAAATAATCTCAAATTTAGTTCTGTCTAAATGTTCAAAAAATGGCAGAGTAGAAAATGTTTCTGTTTGAGGAATAAAGTGACTACTGAGAACTCCTAAACGAATTTTATTTCGATAAGCAGGTCGCTCCGGAAATACATAATCGAGATTAAACCCTCGACTTTGTAATCCTAGTTCCATTATTTCTGCACGTTTTATATATATGTCTTTGAGATTTTCAGAATTAAAGTAGAGAGGAATAAAATTAGATTTATGGGCGACAAACCAAGCTATATCTTGCCAGATTTTTGAATCGGAGTTACTGAAGATTCTTTGATGTAAATAATTAATCGAGTCGAGAGTATAACGGTAATATTTATCTGCTTCTCCTATTTCTTGAAAGTAGCTAGGAGCATCAATCATAAATTTCATGTAGTCATTAACAAACCACTTGGGAATAGGCGCTTCTACAAACCATTTTGGCGAGAATTGATGGGGATAATAATATAGAGTTGAAGCTAAAAGATATTGAATAGAATTTTGTCGATCTAATCCTTGAGAAATATGAGTTGCTATTTGCTCAACAAATGATTTTTCTGTATCTAAAATTTTTTCATATTTAATATTACTGGCAATTAACTTTTGATTAGCTCTACCCATATCCCCCAAATAAGAACTTTCTAATTTTTCTGTGGGTAAGTTTAGCCAATAATTAGCAATTTGTAGCCGGAGTTGACGTAGATTATCTAAAACTGACTTTTTAGAATTATCTTTTTGATATTCCTGCACATATTTAGAAACTTCAGATAAAACTTGATTTACATCTATTTGTAAAGTGGTATCTGAAGTAATAAACAGAGAAATTATCCCCTCTTTTACTTGAGAAGAATGACTACATTTTAAAGCTTCCTGAATTTGAGCGATCGCTACTTCTGCTTTTCCCACACTCAACATTTGTTGTGCTGTTTTAGTAGCAGAAATAGCATAATGTTCTCTAGCTCGATCAGACAATTTTTTAGATATTTCTTTTGGCAGATAAGACTCAGAAATTTCGATGGCTTTACGAGTATCAGAAATATTACCGCCAAACTTAATTAACCGGGAAGTTTCCGATGTTGAATGTAAACGATAAGAAGCAAGAGTTTGAGGTTCATAACTAACAGGATAATAAGCAGCAATACGTTTCCACATTTCCCAATCTGCTGCCGACTTTGCTGACAAACAAAATCCTCCTAATTTCTCATAAACGCTACGTTTTACAACTATTGAAGCGCATTGTATTCTCTGCATAAAAGAAATTTTTTCTAACCAGTTAGGAATAATACCCGGAGTTTCTTTTTCCAATGGAGAGACCATCTTTTGATTATTATTTTCATCTATATAATAATGACGACAAAATGCAGCTCCTACTTCTGGTTGTTTTTTCAATAAATTTTTCAAGCTGCCATAAAAACCAAGTAATACTAAATCATCTTGATGAAGAATATGAACCCAGTGACCAGACGCTCGTTTAATACAATCATTCCAGTTAGCAACTAATCCTAAATTTTCAGGTTGACGATAATAGGAAATCCTACCCTGACCGATTTTTTTAACAACCGCTTCTACATCAACTTGAGTTGAACAGTCATCAACAACTTCTATCTGCATTTCATTAATATTTTCTGCTTGCTGCAAAACAGACTTTAAAGTTTTTTCTAAAGTTGATGTGGGATTATAAGTGGGAATCATTACAGACCAAAAAGGTCGATTTTTCACTTCAGAAAGTGGTGATATTTGTGGATATCGAACTGGTAGATTTGTCATAGTAAATGATTTTGATTTAAGTCGATTTAGTTCTGTAATGAAAGAGCTTTGATATTTAGACAATATTTGTTCTGACCAAGTTACTTCCTGCTGACTATACAACTGAGAGTGGAGATAAATAATTATAGCTTTATGAACTGCCAAATTAACTGAATTTTGATGTAGCTTTTGTTGACGGGAACCGACAGGATGTTGTCTGTAATAAAGATAAGGTTTTCCCAGTCGATAACCTAACCAACCTTTTTGATATGCGGAAATCCAAAATTCCCAATCTTCCCAACCATCTTTCATTACTGTTTTAAATCCACCAACTTGCTGATAAATTTCTCTTCTAAATAGAGATGTAACTGGAGCTTGATTTTCACTTAAAAAACGTTTGACATTAAAATCTCCGTAACTTTCTAGTTTCTCCTCAAAGCCAAATTTTTGAATATCCGTATAAACAAAACCTACCTGTGGATTTGTTTGTAAGACAGCTAAAGTTTCTGTAATAAAATTAGGATGAATTTTGTCGTCCGCATCGACAAAGAGAATAAATTTACCGGAACTACTATCTACTCCTGTATTTCTCGAATCTGGCACCCCAGTATTTTCTTTTTCTATCAAACGGAGATTTTTTTCTGGATATTTTTCGGCTAAATTTATAGCCACTTGAGATGTTGGGTCAAGACTACCATCATTGATAATTAAACATTCCCAATTTTGGTAAGTTTGCTTAACTATACTTTCTACAGCTTCCGTTAAATATTGTGCCTGGTTATAACAAAGAATTATTACTGAAACCAATTCAGAAGCAGCATCTCTAGATTTCTCCTCCGAGTCTAACTCGAAATTTCGGCGCGGGAATTTTTCAGTTCCCTCTCCAGAGAAATTGGTTAATTCAGAAGTAGCATCTCTAAATTTCTCCACCGAGTCTGAGTGGAAATTTCGGCGCGGTAATTTTTCAGTTCCCCCTTCTGGAAAATTGGTTAATTCTGAAGTAGCGTCTCTAAATTTTTCCACCGAGTCTGACTGGAAATTTCTGAGTGGGAATTTTTCAGATCCCCCCCCGGATAAACTTGTTAATTCTGAAGTAGCATCTCTAGATTTCTCCTCCGAGTCTAACTCGAAATTTCCGACTGAGAATTTTTCAGTTCCCTCTCGAGGGAAATTGATTAATTCCGAAGCAGCATCTCTGGATTTCTCCACCGAGTCTGAGTGGAAATTTCGGCGCGGTAATTTTTCAGTTCCCCCTTCTGGAAAATTGGTTAATTCTGAAGTAGCATCTCTAAATTTTTCCACCGAGTCTGACTCGAAATTTATGACTGGGAATTTTTCAGTTTCCTCTCCACAAAAATTAGTTGATTGAGAAGTAGCATCTCTAGATTTCTCCACCGAGTCTGAGTGGAAATTTCGGCGCGGGAATTGTTCAGTTCCCCCTTCTGGGAAATTGGTTAATTCGGAAGTAGCGTCTCTAGATTTTTCCACCGAGTCTGAGTGGAAATTTCGGCGCGAGAATTGTTCAGTTCCTCCTTCTGGGAAATTGGTTAATTCCTCAGTCGCATCTCTAAATTTCTCCTCCGAGTCTAACTCGAAATTTCCGACTGAGAATTTTTCAGTTCCCTCTCCAGGGAAATTGATTAATTCCGAAGCAGCATCTCTAGATTTCTCCTCCGAGTTTGACTCCAAATTTCGGCGCGGTAATTTTTCAGTTCCCCCTTCTGGAAAATTGGTTAATTCTGAAGTAGCGTCTCTAAATTTTTCCACCGAGTCTGACTCGAAATTTATGACTGGGAATTTTTCAGCTCTCCCCCCGGATAAACTTGTTAATTCGGAAGTAGCATCTCTAAATTTCTCCACCGAGTCCGACTCCCAATTTCGGCGCGGTAATTTTTCAGTTCCCCCTTCTGAAAAATTAGTTGATTGAGAAGTAGCATCTCTAAATTTCTCCACCGAGTCCGACTCCCAATTTCGGCGCGGGAATTTTTCAGTTTCCTCTCCAGAAAAATTAGTTGATTGAGAAGTAGCATCTCTAGATTTCTCCACCGAGTCCGACTCCCAATTTCGGCGCGGGAATTTTTCACTTCCTCCTTCTGGGAAATTGGTTAATTCGGAAGTAGCGTCTCTAAATTTCTCCACCGAGTCCGACTCCCAATTTCGGCGCGGTAATTTTTCAGTTCCCCCTTCTGAAAAATTAGTTGATTGAGAAGTAGCATCTCTAAATTTCTCCACCGAGTCCGACTCCCAATTTCGGCGCGGGAATTTTTCAGTTTCCTCTCCAGAAAAATTAGTTGATTGAGAAGTAGCATCTCTAGATTTCTCCACCGAGTCCGACTCCCAATTTCGGCGCGGGAATTTTTCACTTCC
>NZ_JAAHGT010000016.1:0-11645 GCF_010672385.1 Okeania sp. SIO2F4 | reverse complement strand
ACTCCCAATTTCGGCGCGGGAATTTTTCAGTTTCCTCTCCAGAAAAATTAGTTGATTGAGAAGTAGCATCTCTAGATTTCTCCACCGAGTCCGACTCCCAATTTCGGCGCGGGAATTTTTCACTTCCCCCTTCTGGGAAATTGGTTAATTCGGAAGCAGGGTTTCTAGATTTTTCAATCAACTCATACCTTTGACTTTCCCGAAAAGGTAAACAAATTAATTCCGCTTCCGAAATATCTTTAGTAACAGAAATTTTGCGTCGAACACCTCGTTGAATAATTCCATATTCAAGGCAAATATCATAAGTTTCTTGTGCTGCTCTTGTACTAGACTTTTCTAATCCTTGCTTATTCTCAAAATACAATCCCAAAATTTCTGAAAAACGTGCAAATTTTTCAGTCTTACCAATTCTTAGCCAAAATTCATAGTCACCCGCAACCTTAAATTCCGAACGAAAATATCCATACTTTTGATGTAGAGACTTTCTCCACATTGGTTGAGGTCCGATAATACAACGTCGCTCTAATTCTTGATAGTCAAACTCAGGCCAGTTCCAACATTTATTCCCTTGAGTTTTTGCCCAAGAATCATTAGGCAAAGTAGTAATTAATTGGTCTGCATAAACTAAAGAAGTATCAGGATTATTGTTTAAATAATCCCCCATTTTCTCCAAAGCATCCGGACGGTGGCGATCGTCCGTATTGGCATTAGTAATATAATTTCCTCTAGCAATTTTTATAGCACGATTCCATGCTGCATAAATAGTCTCTCTTTCTGGAGTTCGATAATAAATTATTTGGGGATATTTAGATTGAAATTCCTGAGCGATCGCTCCTTCTTTTTCTGCTGAAGCACTATCAATAATAATAATTTCTACTTTTCCTTTCTGATAGAGAGTCTGATTAACTAAATTTTCTAAACATCCCCGGATAAATTTTTCAGAATTATATGTAGAAACTATAGCTGAGACTAGAGGTAAAAATACTTGTTTTTCTGGGTGTTTAACTGTTACCCAAATCCAAGGTTTTGAGCATTCCAGAGAAACTAAATCAAAACCAGTTTCTACAAGAAGTAAATCTTTTAGTTGTGTGTCAGTATAAGCATTGCCAGAAAAATAATATTGCCGATCTTCTGCTCCCTCCTCATCAAAATTTCCTAAATTTGGAGCGCTATAGTCATGCACCTGAAGTCGGAAATATCCTCCTGGTTTCAAAACTCGAAATATTTCTCGGAAATAGCTTTTGACAATCGAAATAGAACGGATATGTTGAAATACAATTGTTGAATAAACAAAGTCGTAACTTTCGTCAGCTAACTGTTGTAAATCACAGCCATTATTAACATACAGTTCTCCATTTTGTTTCCCATTAGCTAAATATTGCCGGGCAAACTGAATCATTTTTTCCGAAATATCTACACCATCTACCCGTGCAAATTTTTCTCGTAAATATTTAATTAGACGACCAACTCCACAACCAATTTCTAAGACTTTCGATTCTGTTTTTATAGGAATTCCTAGAAGAACTTTTTGAGTAGAACTTAAGACTGAGTTTTCCCAAGCCTCCATTTTTTCCTGAGGAGACATAGTGTTAATTTTACTATCAGTGAATACTCGCTCAAACATAGCTTTGTCTAAGGAATTAACATTCCAAAACTGTCGTTGTAAACCAAGTTGTCTGGAATTTATAGATTCAGATAGAGTGGTTGAAATTTTACTTCCAGTGTCTACTAAATTTTTAACTTTGCTTTGCTCTTCTACACTATCTTTGGAGAGTTTTGATTTTTCTTTCTTATCTAAGACTTTCTGGAATATTTCTGTTGCCGGAGTAAAATTAGGCGCTTTTTCTCTGACTTGAAGTAAAATTTTTTCTGCCAAGTCAAGGCGATTAATTTTTTCTGCTGAAATTGCCAAATAAAACCAGATGCGCCAGTGGTTACATCCTAAACTTATCGCTGCTGTAAACTCAGAAATTGCTTGATGATGCTGACCTTGTTTTTGTAAAACTAATCCCGACCATAATCTTAAATAACCATCCTTTGAATAATAATTTCGATAATTAAAAATTCCACCTCCATCTCTATTACAAAGAACAGGAGATGAACCGGCAATTTGATTTTCTACTGCTAATAGTTCTGAAATATTTGCCGAAGTTAGACTGACTGAAAAATTAGATGCAGCATTCCCTAAAGATTGAATAAATAATTCTGCACCAGATATTTTCTCAATACTCCATCGACGTTTTCTTTTTGGTTGTTGCAGGAGGCAATCGTAAATTTCATTAATCTTTTTTGTTGCCTGTTCGGGATGAAAATTTTGTCGTGCGTATTCTCGTGCATTACGCCCTAATCTCAGTCGTTCCTCTGGGTGAAAATATAGATATTCTATAGCATTTTTATATTCAACTTCATTATTAACTATTAAACCTGTCTGATTATGAATAACTAATTTTTTAACTCCGCCATAAGGGAACACTACCGGTGGTACTCCCGCCCACATTGCCTCTTGTAAACTCTTTTCTGAAGTAGCATAAGTATCCTCACATAATGGATAGCCAAAAACATCTAAAATTTCCAATACCGATCTAATATCTTCAACGTAACCTCTAAAATCAAAACGCTCTCTTACTCCTAATTTTTCCGCTTCTTGTTGTAAATAATTGTTCATCCCTCCACAGACAATAAATTTCACATTTGGGATATTAATCTTAGCACTCATTCCCACATAATTAGAGTGCATTTTCGCAAAATCAACCGTACCAATATAACCAACATTAAATGTATCGTGAGATTGTGGTTTAAAATCTCTAAGTCTGTCAAAATCGGCAATTCCATAAACCACATCAATACTAGGATTTTTCTTTTCTGAAGATATATTTTCAAAGATAGGTAACTCCAGAGTATAAGGACTTGTTACTATAGCAAAATCTGTATATTCAAGTAACTCTTTTGTAATAATATGAGGTGCTTTATCGCCAATAATTTTAAACCAAAGTACCAGTCGCATTGCTGGAAGTTCTGAATATAATAATTCATAAATTTCTGGATTATTCCAAAAATGAAAATGAACAATATCCGCAGCTTCAATTTCTCTCCAAATAGTTTCTTGATTAACTTGATTAATTACATACATTCCCTCAGTTTGAGCAAGTGAAACTGCTTCTGGCAATCCTGGTAATAAACTAAGAATTCCATGTTGTTGTGCTATACCCATTCGAGATGAATATTTAGCAGTTGCTATCATCGAGCGGGCAGCACCACCCAAAGAAAGTTGTTGAATAATATGCAGAATCTTTAGCATTTTAAAAAGTTAGGTTATGACTTATTTGGTAACCATTCAGCACTCATAATTTCCTGCGGAATGCTGCGCAAACAGCAGTCAGCTATTTATTTTAGTTTGAGAAAAAAGCTTTATTAGTTGAGGTAAATTGAATCTTACTATCAAATCCGACTTTAAAGATTATATTGATTTTTGGTAAGCATTCAGCACTCAGCATTCAGCAGTCAGCTATTTATTTTAGTTTGAGAAAAAAGCTTTATTAGTTGAGGTAAATTGAATCTTACTATCAAATCCGACTTTAAAGATTATATTGATTTAAAGCATTTTTAAGTTTAGATAGGGTTTACGTTTGAGTTGATGGCTAATAGCTGAATGCTTACCTTATTTGAGATAATAATGCTGGAGTTTATTCACTTGATTAATCAAATTATTTTTGCCCAAAAAATAATTACTATAGATATTCTCTACCGAGCGATCGCAATCGTGAATAAATATACGAGTACCAGTTTGCCTAGCTAATTTAGCTGCCGTATATATACTTTTCATTCTGCCTGGTTTTTCTTCAGAATATCCAGCAGGTGCATCTACCAAAATAAAATCCCAGTTTGTGAGTAAAATTTTCTCAGGCAATACCATTGATAAACAATCATTTCCTTCACTATATTCTCTGAGTAAATCTTTCCATTGTGAAACTCTGGTATTATACTCAACTAAATAAGCCTCAAAAAAATTTTTGTAACTACTTTTTATCTTAGTCAACCATTCTTGATTATCCTCCAAAAATATTGTTTTTCCTCCGTCATTTACCTGAAGCCAAAGCTGAGTATCTTTCCCCACTCCAAAAATCAAAAAATTACCCGGTACTTTCTGACCAACTACATTAGTAATATAGATATATTCTGAAAAAGACATTTGACCAGGATTATCACTAACTAACTGCCAAATTTGACTGCCATACTTAGATACTAAAGACTGACTTAACTGACTATAACTCAAACCATTATTAAGCTGAATCTCTGTAGCTTTAACATAAGCACGAATAGCAGCATTTCTATTACCATGAACCTGCAAAACATTTCCTAAAGTTTTATAAACATCAACAAAATCTGGATAAATTTTAATAATTTTATAGCATAAGGCAATAGCTTCCCTTAAATTTCCCTGATTGTAATATAACTGGGCTTTTTTATTTTCAGCAATGGCATCATAAAAATCAATCATAAACCTGCTCTAGAGTAACTCATAAAAAATTTTTCAAACCATATTTTAGATGAGTCCCCATACTTCTAAACAACCTGCAAAAAAATGTCATAATAGTAGATGTTAATTATCTCAAACTGTTCAAAATACCTACACTTTAGTTATTAATTACTTTCACAACATAAAGAAAAAGCCAGAGTCACCTCTGAAAAACCCTAGCGCAGAATGGCGGAAATAACCGACCAGTTACAAAATCCTAAAAGCTTTACTAATCAATACTTTTGACTTTTAACTTTTAACTTCCGCGTAGCGACACTAGCTTTTAATACTTTGTGGTATTATATGAGAGATAAGTTAACATAAGTTAATATACCAGGATTAATAATATAGTCCCCATACCATAAAAAATTAGGAGGAATAACCCTAGTGAATAATAAAAGGTGGAGAAACGCTGGCCTATACGCCCTATTAGCAATAGTAGTCATCGCCTTAGCAACAGCATTCTTCGATCAACAACCCCAAACTCGCGAAACCTGGAAATACAGTCAATTCATTCAACAGGTAGAAAGCAATAACGTAGATAAAGTCAGCATAAGTGCTGACCGAACAATAGCTAGAGTTAAAGTAGCCGATGGTACCGTCGTCCAGGTTAATCTACCTAACGACCCCGACCTAATTAACATTCTCACTCAAAACAACGTAGATATATCCGTACTGCCTCAGAATGAAGAAGGTTTCTGGGTCAGAGCATTAAGCAGTTTATTCTTCCCTATCCTATTATTGGTGGGACTGTTCTTCCTACTACGTCGCGCTCAAAGTGGACCAGGTAGCCAAGCAATGAACTTTGGTAAATCTAAAGCTAGAGTCCAAATGGAACCCCAAACCCAAGTCACATTTGGCGATGTAGCAGGCATCGAACAAGCCAAACTAGAACTAACCGAAGTAGTAGACTTCCTCAAAAATGCCGATCGCTTCACAGCAATAGGAGCCAAAATACCCAAAGGCGTACTATTAGTAGGACCTCCCGGAACAGGTAAAACCCTATTAGCAAAAGCAGTTGCTGGAGAAGCAGGAGTACCATTCTTCTCCATCTCCGGTTCAGAATTTGTAGAAATGTTCGTAGGTGTAGGTGCTTCCCGCGTCCGCGACCTATTTGAACAAGCCAAGTCTAACGCTCCCTGTATCGTATTTATAGATGAAATAGATGCAGTAGGTCGTCAAAGAGGGGCCGGTTTAGGAGGTGGTAACGACGAAAGAGAACAAACTCTAAACCAACTACTCACCGAGATGGACGGTTTTGAAGGCAACACAGGTATAATTATCATTGCTGCAACTAACCGCCCCGACGTTTTAGACGCTGCCCTACTTCGTCCTGGTCGTTTTGACCGTCAAGTAGTAGTAGACCGCCCCGACTATGCAGGTCGTCTAGAAATTCTCAACGTTCATGCTCGTGGTAAGAGTCTCTCCAAAGATGTAGACTTAGAAAAAATTGCCCGTCGGACACCAGGATTTACTGGAGCAGATTTATCTAATCTATTAAATGAAGGAGCTATTCTGGCAGCTCGTCGCAACTTAACCGAAATCTCTATGGATGAAGTTAATGACGCCATCGACCGGGTATTAGCTGGTCCAGAAAAGAAAGACCGAGTAATGAGTGAGAAACGTAAAGAATTAGTAGCATATCACGAAGCAGGTCATGCTTTGGTCGGAGCTTTAATGCCTGATTATGACCCAGTGCAGAAAATTAGTATTATTCCTCGTGGTGGAGCTGGTGGTTTAACTTGGTTTACTCCCAGTGAAGACCGAATGGACTCTGGTTTGTACTCCCGTGCTTATCTCCAAAATCAAATGGCAGTTGCTTTAGGTGGTCGTCTGGCTGAAGAGATTGTTTTTGGTGATGAAGAGGTGACAACTGGAGCTTCTAATGACTTGCAGCAAGTCGCCCGTGTTGCTCGTCAGATGGTGACTCGGTTTGGAATGAGCGATCGCCTCGGTCCTGTGGCTCTTGGTCGTCAGAATGGTAATATGTTCTTAGGTAGAGATATTATGTCTGAACGAGATTTTTCTGAGGAAACTGCTGCTGCTATTGATGATGAGGTTCGTAATTTGGTAGACCAAGCTTATCGTCGGGCTAAGGAAGTTTTGGTAGGCAACCGTCATGTTTTGGATAAGTTGGCGGAAATGTTAGTTGATAAGGAGACTGTTGACTCTGATGAGTTACAGGAGTTATTGGCAACTAATGATGTGAAGATGGCGGCTTTGATTTAGAGTTGTCTGAGATTTTTTTGAATGTTTAAATAATTAATTTAAGCCATCTTGTAGGGTGCGTTAATTAAATGTAACGCACCACCTATGCCAAATATTTTGATTGGTGCGCTACGCTTCCCTAGCTATTTATCTTATTTATCTGTTTATATGGTTTAAGGAAGCTTAAAGAAATGAATTAATTATTGCGACCTACGCAATAGAAGGAAAATTTCACTACCCACCTACATCCTGCAGGTGCTTCAGAAAATGAATTTTAATTATTGCGANGGGCAAATTCTCCAGAAATTGTTAACCAATACAACCTACTAAAGATAATATTGGAGATTTAGGTCTGAATATTCAAAAAATTTGGTCAGATAATTTGCCAAACTCTACAACTTTTGAATATATTGAAGTTATGAAAAAAATTAACTCCAGAACATACTTTAGTAAAGAAACGCAAAAATATTTAGATGAAGTAGTGAATTTTACAACTCTAGCTTGTCTTAAATAAAGAGCAAGTTTATTTTCTGGAGAGGTCTATTATATTGTTTCTGCTTGATTCGTCGGGAAGGAGAAATACCCCCATCTTGAATGAAGGTAATGAGTTAGAGAAAAATCTCAGGCAATTAAAAATTGATGATGAGATTAAAACAACTGGGCAAATTCTCCAGAAATTGTTAACCAATACAACCTACTAAAGATAATATTGGAGATTTAGGTCTGAATATTCAAAAAATTTGGTCAGATAATTTGCCAAACTCTACAACTTTTGAATATATTGAAATTATGAAAAAAATTAACTCCAGAACATACTTTAGTAAAGAAACGCAAAAATATTTAGATGAAGTAATGGAATGGATTTTAGATAATCCAGCTAATCAAAAATGGTTGGAACATTTGGGAATGAAAGGTGCTTCAACAGCATTCGTTCTGACAAAAGGCTTATCTGCTAGAGATCAACAAGGAAATCAAACTGAAATGGCTTATTTTTTTAATGATTTAGAAATCATAGAATATACAACTCTAAAAATCAGTATGAACGAATTTGAGCGGAATATTTTGACAAATCAACAATTTATATATCGAGTCAAAACTGAATTGATGAATTGAATTTGATATTGTTTCCAAAAATTTTGCAGCAAATACAGAGGAAATGAGTCGCGACTCATTTCCTCTCTAACTTCCTTTTGAATACAAAGCACAAAAACGACTACATTTGTTGGGAGTATTAATTACCCATAACATCAATTTTTTTTTCTTATAGAAGAAATAAATGATGATTATAATTAAGTTGATTTATCCTCAGAGTTTTAATTTTACTCCCTTGAGTCTCAATTAATTAATCTACTGCGCTCAAAACTGCTGTTGGCTTTGAAGAAGACTTTAGTCTTTGAGGTAAAGTAAGTGATTTTACTACAGACTGTTCAGTTTTAGTAATTGAAGAATAAGGACCTTCATTTATTTGTAGGCGATCGCAAGGTACTGTATCTGATAAAATAGAACTGGCCATCATACCTGTATGAATCTCCATACAAGCACCGATAACTGCTTCAAATACTAAGCGTTGCCCTGGAAAGACAACTCTTTCAAAATACCAATTTGGTACATTACTAATTTTAGCTATCTGGATTTGACTTGTGGCATTAACGTAGCAACAGAGAATTTGATTTGAACTATTGGATGGTAAGGGATCAAGAATTTGTGCCATAGTTAATCTTTGAAAAGTTTTTGCTTTATACAAATTTAGTTATATTAACAAGTTAACACCAACCGATCCCTATCAGTTGTAATCTTGAATACCGAGTTTTAGGTTTCTCATCACATGGTCAATATAAATCTTCACAAGGTCTTAAGGCTTTCTTAAGACATGATTAATATTATCGCAAATTTTTAACTTTTTCTTGAATTTGTGCTATAGCATCAAATTATACAGACAATTTGAATTCAAACTGCTTTTAGCTAGGAATACAAGCTAATTTACTTTTATTAAGATGGCGTATAAAAATTTTAATAAAATTCAAGATTAAAATTAAATAAGTCCGACATATTGGTCATCTTTCTTAAAAAAGAATTTACAAAACGTTGTATTACACAGACACTATGGAAAACAAAGTTCTTTATGTTCGTCTCCCATGTAATCCCATTTTTCCTATCGGAGTTGTTTATTTAGCAGATCATGTCCACAAACTCTTCCCAGAAGTAGAACAAAGGATATTCGATCTGGGGGCCGTACCACCTCTAGACTATAGAACAGCCTTAGATAATTGTATCGATAAGTTCAGACCAAACCTATTAGTATTCTCCTGGAGAGATATTCAGATATATGCACCTGTCGGAGGTCGTGGAGGCAACCCTCTGCAAAACGCCTTCGAGTTTTACTACGCGAAAAACCCTCTGATTAAACTGAGGGGTGCAGTGGGAGGCCTGCGGTTAGCTGCTTCCTATTACACCGAACTCTGGCGTAACATAGGACTAATTAAACAGGGTCTAAAAAGGGCCAAAGTTTATCGACCAGAAACTCGTGCAGTAATTGGTGGTGGAGCAGTCAGTGTCTTTTATGAACAACTGGGTCGTAGTTTACCTACTGGTACTATTGTATCTGTCGGGGAAGGAGAGGTCTTATTAGAAAGACTAATTCGAGGAGAAGATTTTAGGGATCAACGATGCTATGTGGTAGGAGAAACATCACCGCGCGATCGCATGATTCACGAAGCACCAGCTTCTATTGAGAAAACTGCCTGCGACTATGACTATATCAATAGCATCTGGCCAGAATTTGTATATTACCTCCAAGACCAAGACTTCTACATTGGGGTACAAACAAAACGCGGTTGTCCCCATAACTGTTGTTATTGTGTCTATACAGTTATTGAGGGTAAACAAGTCCGGATCAACCCTGCTGATGAAGTAGTTGCAGAAATGAAGCAATTGTATGCTCGCGGTATTCGTAATTTCTGGTTTACTGATGCTCAGTTTATTCCTGCTCGGAAGTATATTGGTGATGCTGTGGAGTTATTACAAAAAATCCTTGATGCAGGGATGGATGATATTCATTGGGCAGCATATATTCGCGCAGATAATCTTACTCCCCAATTATGCGAGTTAATGGCAAAAACTGGGATGAATTATTTTGAGATTGGCATTACCAGTGGTTCTCAAGAACTTGTCCGCAAAATGCGAATGGGTTATAACTTACGGGTAGTATTGGAAAATTGTCGAGATTTAAAAGCTGCTGGTTTTAATGATTTAGTTTCAGTTAATTACTCTTTTAATGTAATTGATGAAACTTATGAAACGATTCGGCAAACTATTGCTTATCATCGGGAACTAGAGAAAATATTTGGAGCTGATAAAGTAGAACCTGCTATCTTCTTTATAGGGTTACAACCTCATACTCATTTAGAAGATTATGCTCTTGAGAAAGAAATCTTGAAACCTGGATATGACCCTATGAGTTTAATGCCTTGGACAGCTAGAAAGTTATTATGGAATCCAGAACCTTTAGGTGCATTTTTTGGTGAAGTTTGTTTAGAAGCTTGGCAAAGAAATCCTAATGATTTTGGTCGTGAAGTTATGGCTATTTTAGAAGAAAAATTAGGTTGTGCTGAACTGAATGAAGCTTTAAGTGCGCCTATTGTATCTGAGAAAAATCAAAAACATTTAGCAAGAGTTAATTAATAATTAAAAAGGTGCGTTACTAGCGCATCTTTTCTATGAATCGGTAATTTTTACTGACTCAACAAGAACAGATAATTTAACGGAAAAAGTGGAATAAAAACAGAGATATTGGGATGATAGTGATACTTATATCTATGATAGCAATAAAGATTCCAGTATTTATCGCTCCTACAAATTTATGATAAACTTTAGTTTGCTTAAGTTGATATTGTCTTGTTTTTTTGATTAGTTTGAGACCAAAAATATCAAGATATTTTCTAATGTATGTAAATTTTTATTTTTGCCGTAATCTATGATGCAAGGAAACAGAAAAACTAAACAATCCAGCTACTGATACCAGAATGTAAGCTAGTATAATTACTGTGTTATCAATTCCCTCTAATTCAAGCCCTACCACACCAAGAAATAATAACAAATTATTTGTTAGAGTTTTCCATGTTTTATTTCTGATATGGTGATAATCTTTCTATTGAATTTATAAGTCTTTAAGAATAGCCTCCTTTGAGGTAGCATCTTAGCTCATAATTGCTTTTTCATATCAAATTACTTAATATTATAATTTATTTTATACTTTTCTTCACCTTAACTTTAAAAGTTCCAGTACAACATTTTATTTATAGCAATACTGTTCCCTAAAAGTCTAGAATATATAGCAATCCTAAATATGTTGTGATAATGTTTATAACAATTAATTTTAACTAAAAAACTTAGGAATTCTGACTCCTTATTCCTAACTTCCACCAAAATATTACAACATAAATAGGATTGCTATAGTATTTCTGATATTCAAGATACAGTTTTTTCCTTCTTATTTGTTGCCTGTTTACTTCTGAAGCTGTTACCTAAAATCCTACATCTCACAATTGATATTAGATTGCTATATTATAGATAATTGTACTGCAAATCGTGAATAAATGTCCAATCCTTCTGACTGGGTAAAGATTCAGGTATCAGATGTTGGAATAAGAGACAGAACTAATGGCGATCATTAGAGGCGATCGCTCATACCTAAATCCTTATCTTCAGTTAAATAGTTACAAATAATAGGTAATAGGGAACAGAGGGTTCAATAATTGATAATTGATAATTGATAATTACCTCTCTCTAAAACGGATTTGATTGACGCGGAGCGTGAAAATTTTTTCTGATCAAGGGGAGATTTGATATGGCGCACTTCGGAGCGGCTCTGCATTCTTCGGGAGACTTCGCCATCCTATCCTAAGGTCATGCTTCGCAAACG
>NZ_JAAHGT010000159.1 GCF_010672385.1 Okeania sp. SIO2F4 | reverse complement strand
TGGAACTGAAATTAGAAACCGTTTTAAGGATGAAAATATTTCTCTATCTCTACCTAGTCAGCGAGTAGATAGATTTGATGAAAATATTGCCAATATTATTGGTGGTACTCGCCAAAGTAGTTTGACATTTGCTCCAGAAGCTGGTACGCAACGAATGCGGGATATTGTGAATAAGGGATTGACAAATGAGGAACTTTTGCGGGGGGTTAAAACTGCTTATGACCAAGGTTGGGATAAGGTAAAGCTCTATTTTATGATTGGTTTGCCTGGGGAAACTGATGCTGATGTGTTGGGTATTGCGGAAACTGTTAATTGGTTACAGCAAGAATGCCGAGCAAAAGGTCGCAAAAAGCTACAGGTTACTTTGACAATTTCTAATTTTACTCCGAAGCCTCATACTCCTTTTCAATGGCATTCGGTTTCTGTGGCTGAATTTGAACGTAAGCAAGAATTACTAAAAACAGAATTTCGGAGGATGAAAGGTGTAAAGGCAAATTATACGGATGTCCGTCTCTCAGCAATGGAAGATTTTTTGGGTAGAGGCGATCGCCGTTTGGCATCTGTAATTCGGGGTGCTTGGGAGCGAGGCGCTGGAATGGACTCTTGGTGGGAAAGTTTAGACCGAGCTTTTGCTGCTTGGAGTGATGCTATTGCAGAATCAGATTTGGGTTGGAAATACCGTCAGGTAGAAAATGGTGAGTGGAATGTATTTGAAAATACGGAAAATCATCCCGATATATGTAAAGAGGAAATCAATTCGCTGCTTGACCAACCTTTACCTTGGGACCATATAGATACGGGAATTGATAAAAATTGGCTGAAGGAAGATTTGCAGAAAGCTTTGGTAGAAGCAATTGTTCCTGACTGTTCTTTTGCAGCTTGTTCCCATTGTGGTGTTTGTGGTCCGGATTTGGGTCATAATATTGTTATTCCACCACCGCCAATTCCAGAATTTGTCGGTCAGTTTGTGCCTAATCAAAATCGGGTACAACGCCTACGAGTCTGGTTTGGGAAGTTAGGAGAGATGGCTTTGGTTAGTCATCTAGATTTGGCTAGGTTATTTGCTCGTGTTGTCCGTCGGGGCAATATACCTATTGCCTTTACCGGAGGATATCATCCAAGTCCACGGATTGTTCCAGCTAGTGCTTTATCTTTAGGAGTGACAAGCACAGGGGAAGTGGTGGATTTTGAGTTGACAGAAGTAATGGATGTGGTAATATTTCAGAATAAACTGGAGAATCAATTGCCAGTTGGTATACCTATATATAAGGTAGAAGAAGTAGAAGTTAAGAGTCCTTCTTTATCTCAAATATTGCAGAAAGCAGAGTATATTTTGAGAGTCAGAAAAACTGATGATTCTGTCTCTTATGTCCGACAGGAGTGCAATATCACGAGAGATATTGAGGGTAACGACTGTCCATCACTCTATCCCCCCATCACTCCATCCCCCCATCACCCCATCCCCCCTAATCTAAATTGGCAAGGATGGGTAGAGGCAATTAAAAATAGCGAATCAATTCTGTGGGAACAAACAACAAAGTCGGGTAAGGTAAAGGTTGTTAACTTACGCGATCGCTTATTTGAGTTGGAGTTCTTAGAGTATTCAACAGCTTTAAATTATTACTGTAGGGACAGGGACGTTGCATGCAACTTCCCTACAAGGTCTTATGAGTCAAATTGGAATTATGAAACTGATGGTATTATTCGTTATGTAGGAAGCTATCAGAATGATGGAACTTTACTAAGACCACAAAATATAATTTATATGCTCGAAGAAGTCAGCAAGTTAGAATTTGAATTGCTGTATACTCATCGGCAAAAGTTGTTCTTGGGGTAATAAAAATTTCAGGAAAATCTATTAAGAAGTTTCGGTTTTATCAGTGTGGAAATTGAAAAGATGACTCTAGTTGAAAAAAGCAGAAGGTATAATCTAAGTAATTAAAGCTGAAATAGTTTTGAGCAAGGAAATACTATGTTTTTAGGGAGGTTACACAACTAAAGTGGTATAATTTATGTTCCGGAAAGCCTTGGTTGACAAAAGATTAAGGATTTTTCCTAATTTAGTGTTTGAGCTGTGTTATTTGAGTAGGCTGATTTTTCGGCGATCGCCGATCTGAAATCTTACAGGATTTATACAAGGCCAATATTACATACAATCATGCTCAAGGTGGATGATGGCCTTGTAAGTCAATAAATATAACTTATAGCTTGTTATGGCAAGTAGGTAAAATAATGTCATAAATAATCGTCTAGGATTTGAGAGTCTGAGAAGTTTGATTGAGTCATAGTGATAAAATTAAGATTTACCTAGGACTTATTGGCTACTACAATTAATTAGTTTATTTGTAACAATCTTTTTTGCATAAGGTATTATGGCTTGCTATTCCAAAATCTACGAGGGTGTCTATGCTAAAATTATGGGTAGAGATAATCTTATAGTTTGAGTTAATAGGCTTTTTCAGGATTGCTTGACCGACAAAATAATGCTTGAGGCGCTATTAATTTCAAAGGCTGAAGAGTAAAAATTTACTTTATTAAAAGCAAGAAAATTAGCTTTGTTTGATATGGTCTCTGACCTCAAGGGGCGGAGATTCTCCTAAAACTAGGATGCTTAGTTCCGTAGAGTCTACTTAAATTAATTACTTTGCGATATTTAATCGAGAGATAATTCTCTCCCCAAGGGTTGGCTCTATTCCAAGAGCTTGTTTTTTGTAAGCATTCATCTATTAGCGGTTAACTCTGAGCTTTTTAATTAAGGATGGCTCAATAGACTTTTAAGCTTAACTAATGGACTTTTACCAATACTTTTAATTCTTTGAAATATCTAAATTGCTTTTTCCTCTTTTAAAGGTAATGAAGCTGTTAACGTAGTTCCTCCGCAGGAGGCTAGCTAACCGTTAAATGCTTACTGTTTTTTTCTGCCCTAGGGTACAGTTCAAAGCTAAAAAAAACTTTGGTTTTCTGGTACTTGTTGCTTAGATATTTTCCATGGATAAGTGTTCCTATGCAAAACCCTATAAGTCTAGTTTTGAAGGTGGTAGTCCGCTAAGATTAGTAACTAGGTTTTTAGAGCGTTTGAATACCTTTAAGATTTTTGAAGTGTAGCAGAAAGTCCCCTTTTAGGACTATGCTTAATCAATATCTTTCTTAACATAAAACGTAGATACTTAGAGAGAAGTTATGTATTTGCCATTTAACGGATATTTCGGGAGAGTAAACGTATTTTGTATTTAGGCTTTTCTGTCCCTATCCCCCCATCTCCCTATCTCCCCACCCCCCCCTCCAAAGAGATTTTGAGGAGTTCCTGATCAGGGATAGCTTTTAGGGGGAGGCTTTAAACCCAATTTTTCAGTAACAATGTGTATGATTTGATATTGATATGGATTTAATAAATTAAGCTTTGACAAAAAAAACTCTAAAGTTGTAGTGCAGATAATTGGGGATTGTCCCTAATAAATTGATCGATTCCAGTACAGAGTCATTACAGAAATTGTCCGTTTATTTATTGATTGCGTTGCGTATTATGAATGAAAAAGTTAGTCAGAGAATTTTAACTAAAACAATGCTAAAATTAGACTGTCTGCAAATTATACAGTGAATCATTGATAGATTAATTTAATGAAAACTGAAACTAGATGTTAATTAGCCTGAATGCTAAGGTTTTATAGCAGCAAGAAAGGTCTGAAAATTATAAATAATCAGATGGGAATTAAAACTTACAATTTAAACCCCGCTCTTAAGGGCGAGGGCTTATTAAATTGAGAGGATTTCACCCTGATGATAAATTATATTAATTACTCTAGTTATAAATTCCGAAAGGAGCGTATCATTCTAAAAACTTAGAATTGATGCCAAATATCAAGATTTGTAAAAAAGGTTGGATTAGTTTTGTTGTTGATAATTTTAGTAGTTGCTAAGTAACCAAGTCTGCACAAGTTGATGGAAATATTCACCTTGGTAAGGGTGAACTGAAAGGGAAAAAACTCAACACCAGACCAAGTATTATCCAAAAAACAGAAATCAGGAATTACGCAGAGACACTATATACGGCGTTCAAAAACTATAACGTTATAGATATGTAGTGTTTACAACTCAAAAATGCGTAAGTCCTGAGAAATTTAAAGTTCACACAGCAAAGCAGTTAACATCCAAAATTACGAGTAACCTACATAACACTAAGGGTGACTTAATTAACAACGCCACATTTTTATTAAAGTAGGGGCTTGGTTAGCAAGTCTGTACAGGAGGAAATTGAATGCCGAAGCAAATAATTATCACAGAGCAGCAAAGAATAGCTGCTGTATTTTCTGAAGACCAAATACAAGAACTTGTCGTTGCGAAAGGCAGCCATCAAGTTAGTGATATCTATCTAGGAATTGTAGAAAACGTATTACCTGGAATAGATGCAGCTTTTGTGAATATTGGAGATCCTGAACGTAATGGATTTATTCATGTCAGCGATCTAGGCCCATTACGATTGAAGCGCTCCTCTGGTGCGATTACAGAATTACTTACACCGCAACAAAAAGTTCTAGTGCAAGTGATGAAGGAACCCACTGGGACAAAAGGGCCACGTTTAACAGGAAATGTAACTCTACCAGGCCGTTATTTAGTCCTAATGCCTTATGGACGGGGTGTAAATTTATCCCGACGTATTCGTTCTGAAAGTGAACGAAGTCGCCTCAGAGCTTTGGCAATTTTAATCAAACCAGCGGGTATGGGTTTATTAGTCCGTACTGAAGCAGAAGGAATGGAAGAAGAAGCGGTTATAGAAGATTTAGAGGTTTTGCAGCAACAGTGGGAAACTATCCAAATTGAGGCTAATTCAAACAGAGCTCCTGCACTACTAAATCGTGATAATGATTTTATTCAACGGGTACTACGAGATATGTATAGTACTGATGTGAATCGGATTGTAGTGGACTCTAGTGAGGGAGTGAAGCGAGTCAAGCAACATTTGTTGAACTGGAGTGGGGGCAAACCATTACAAGTTTTGATTGACCATCATAGCGATCGGATTCCTGTCCTAGAATACTTCCGAGTTAATGCAGCGATTAGAGAAGCTCTCAGACCAAGAGTAGACCTGCCTTCTGGGGGTTATATTATTATCCAACCTACTGAGGCACTAACTGTTATAGATGTCAACTCTGGTTCTTTCACACGGTCTGCTACAGCGCGCGAAACTGTACTTTGGACAAATTGTGAGGCAGCTACGGAAATAGCTCGTCAATTACGTTTGCGTAATATTGCGGGGGTTATTATTGTTGACTTTATTGATATGGACTCACGGCGAGACCAATTGCAGGTTCTGGAACATTTTAATCAAGTTCTCAGGGCTGACAAAGCTAGACCTCAGATAGCTCAGTTGTCAGAATTGGGGTTAGTTGAGTTGACTCGTAAACGTCAAGGTCAAAATATATATGAGTTGTTTGGTCGTACTTGTCCTACTTGTAATGGATTAGGACATTTAGTTCATTTACCAGGTGAATCGGAGGCTTCTATTGGGGAAGTTAATTTGCCTGTGGTTACTCGGACTCCAGATGTTGAAGAACCAGCGAGACCTGTGACTGTTGCTCCTCCAACTTTGGTTGGTGCTCCCCAAAACCAATCTTGGGAGGCAACACAGAGATATCAAGAAGTTGAACCGGCTAATAATGGCTCAGATTTAGAATTGTTGAATCATCCTAGTTATCAGGAATCTACCCGTCGCCGTCGTCGCCGTCGGGTAGGGGTGGGCGAAACTATGCAGGATGAGGCTTTGGAGTTGCAGGAAAGAGAGTTGGGGTCGGGAATGGAGTATCCTATCCTTTCAGAAGGATATTCGCTTACAAGTCCTAATCGACGTTCGGGAAGAGAGATAATTAGACCTGTTACTGAACCTCCAGAGATAGTAACGGTAGAGATGACGTCTGATGAGCAGGATGTATATGCTTTGATGGGTATTTCTCCATTAACACTTTTAGAGGAGGGAACTGTAAAAAATCCCAAGTCAGCAATTATCTCTATTAAGAAACCCGGGGAGGGTAATCTGAGAAAAACAACGGCAGAAAAGGAAGAAGATGTAGAAGTTGAATCGGTAGTAGATTACGAAGAAGAAGATGACGCTCAGGAATTAGATACGTTTGATTCATCGGTGTCTTTGGAGCAAGCTGATGATTTTGATGGTGATGAGGAAAATGATAACTACGAGTCAGAGTTGGGTGATTCAGATGTCGAGCTAAACTCAGATAGCAATGACTCTGATGATTCAGGGCCAATTCGTCGCCGTCGCCGTCGTTCTTCCGCAGTTACAGAAGAATAAGCGGAAAATTTTCCGATAATGTCGGCTTTGTAGTTGCTCTAATTACTTATCCCCTAAGGGTAACAATTTACTTTACTGAAGATTTACTTTTGAGATTTGGCAGTTATACCAAGCCTGATAAGTTTTTGCTACAAATAGTTAGGCTTTTGTCAAGAGTTATGAGGAATAGTTCATTAATGGATAATTACCTCAAGGAAAACTGTAACGGAATTGAATATAAGGAAATTCAAGAACACTTTTCTCTTTAAGAAGATTGGATTTGCCTAGGTTAGTAGTGCATCCCATCCTACTCCAAGCTCCGCAATTCAAGTCGGCGACAGCCGAAAACGACCGCTTTTTCCCCTATGGGGGGAGGCTTTGAACCAAGGTATTTAATAATTAATTATTAATAATTAATTATTCGGTAAGCCTTCATTTTGATATATATTGGAGTTCTCCGGAAAGGAGGGAGCAGGGAGCAGGGGGAAAGAATTGATAATTTTGGCGGATGGGATTGATTTTATTTTTGATTATCATCAGATGTCTATTGGACTCAAAACCAATATTCACTTTTTTTGCCAAGAAACTGAAATAGCAAGCAATAGACAAAAAACAAATAATAAAAGTCTATGATGCCAGACTAACAATTATCAATTCTGACTCCTGACTCCTGATATAGAATCGGGTTATATAATATATGTTGATAATTCTATAATTAGGGTTTGCTGATTAACTATCAAAGCATTTACAGATAAAGGTAACTGCTTTTTTAGGTCGAAAAAAGTGCCAGATTTTTGGTGGCTGGAGCTGCAAAAAGTTAGCATTTTGGGGAGACAAGGGCCGAAAAATCAAGGGAGAAAATATCCGACTACCTCCTAATTAATTGTCTGTTCCTCCTGACTATTCTCTACTCCCCCACTCCCCTACTCCGTTACTCCCTAAAAGGACTTGTTCAGCAAACCCTAATTACTTCAATATTTAATCCCCCCACCTCTCCATCTCTCCATCTTCCCCAAACATATAATAAGTATTCAACCGGATTTGATATGAGTGCTAATAATTTGTGGCCAACTTTTTAAAATGGTAATGATGAATTCTCCTGAGTTGATTGATTATCCATCTTCACTTATCACTGCTGGTGTGGATGAAGTAGGACGTGGGGCATTATTTGGGCCAGTGGTGGCAGCAGCAGTAATTTTGCCAGAGGAGGTTTTGGAGCATTTGGCTAGTAGTGGGGTGAAAGATAGTAAAAGGTTGACAGAAAAGCGTCGGTGTAAGTTGGCAACTCAAATTTTGGTCGCGGCTTTGGATTGTAAAATTGGTATGGCTTCTGTTCGGGAGATTGACCGCTTGAATATTCTACAAGCTTCTTTATTGGCGATGAAGCGGTCTGTTTTAAAGTTAAAGTTGAAGCCAGATTTGGTTTTGGTTGATGGGAATCAAGAGATTAGAGATTTATTTATACCTCAACGGACTATTGTTAAGGGGGATAGTAAGTGTTTGGCGATCGCTGCTGCGAGTATTGTGGCTAAGGTTTGGCGCGATGCTTTGATTATGCGTTTGGCGAAAAAGTATCCTGTTTATGACTTGACTAATAACAAGGGTTATGGTACGAAAAAGCATAAGCAAGGAATAGTAAGTTATGGGGTGTCGTCTCAACATCGTCTTTCGTTTAGTCCTTGTCAACTCTCCCTATTTCCTTTTTAGCTCTAGAAATTATAGAGAAACAACAACTGCCCCAGGATTTTTGCTTGAGTTAAATTAATTATACTTTTATGATTGAATAATTAATCAACTATTGCACAACAGTTGAATATAAAGTCAATTAAAAATTTACTAAGTAGGTGGGCTTAATTATCGGTACAATCGCAATGGAAATTTAAAACGGTGAAAAGCTATTGGAAACTGTATTATAGGTTCTTTTTCATATTTTTTGTTTTAACCTTTATTTATGCCTACCTACTTACTAAATTTTGTGATAAATGTTTGCGATAAATCAAGCAGCTTGATTATAAATGTGATTTTAACGAAAGCGGACACCCACTCCTCCACCATTGTTTGGGATAGTGGGAACAGTTTATCCTCTGTTGGAAAAGTACAGTTGGCGCTATGTTAATTGTAATATTTGGAATAAAGGAAAAGGAGATATAGCTGTTCAATAATTAATAATTAATAATTAATTATTAATTATTAATTATTACCTCTTCTTAGAAACGGATAGGATTGACTAAAAGGATTTTTTTTCTTCTCTTGGTTGATTGGAGGCAAGCGTTCGCGTAGCGTCCCGGAGGGAACGGAGACCTCGCCATCCCTCAACCGCTTTTTTCTCCATGAATGGAGAGGCTTTATACCTTAATTTTTCGGTAACGTTAATACCCAAAAAATTAAATGATTTCCTGTTGTAACAGAAGTTTGTGTTCAATATATATTTGAGCCTAAGATTAATGGAATGTTATTGAAGGAGTGGTTATTATATGAATGGAAACGTACAGGTCTTTCTAGAAAAAAAGCAAATGAAGCTTGTGGTGTAAAAGATGTAGCTACTAGAAAATATTTCGATCGAGGTCATCTGTGGTATTTTCCTCCACCAGAAATGTTTGAAAAGTTGTCGAAATATGCCAATTTTTATGGCAACTCAGAGGGTAAACCATACTTTTGAAATGATGGAGAAGTTCCTATGACTAAAGAGGAATGGGTAAGAATGCGAGCCAAGTTTTATTGTCTTCACGGTTATACAAATGTATGGGATAGAAATTCTCTTCGTGGAAAAGAAAGAAGAGGACTTACGCATAGACCATATATGTAGAGTTCAAAAACGATAACGTTATCGTTTTTGGCGCTATATGTAGTACCGATGCGTAAGTCCTGAAGAATTACCATTGATTGTCATAAAGCTGTTCATTTAAATCAAAAGCCTTTGGATTTAATGACTCTAATTATAGAAGCTTCCAGTGATTTTAAAGAGGTTATATGGGAACTTTTTGGGGTATTATTTACTGCTTCTATTGCTGCTAAAAATTTAGGTCGTAATATCAAGTCCGGTAGCATCGGTGTAATTAGATAATAGAGTGTGGGGAGGGTGGGGAGTGTGGGGGGATGGGGAAATATAGAAAGATTTGGCATTATGTGAAGATGGAACATTTTTTTATACTGAATTAACCGGATTTGATATAAGGTATTTGGTTCAGAGATAGATTGGACTTACTTCTTTTATGGCGTTCAGAGAGCTAAAGAATTAATAAATAACTTTTCTTGAAGAGTTAACTTGATTTTTTCTGTGTTTTTACTACCAGGCAATTTTTTCCATTGGCGAATAGATATACGCTTGATATCTGCTTCTACTATTTTTTCTTTAAAATTCTCTATTTCAGAGTGAACTATCCTATCTATTTTGGTAAAATTAGTATCTAATCTATATGGAAAAAGATTAATTAGCTATCGTAATAATTGTTGATACTCTCTTGTAGGTTGATAATATTTACCTTCATTTCCCCAACTTTTGAGAATTTATTGAGCTGCTTTAAATTGAGAATTATTACTATGTCATTTGTAATCATTAGTGTTAGTTTGTTGTAAATTTTGTGTCCGTTTTTGAGTATCTTCTGATTTTAAAACTAGATAGTCTTGCGAGTTATGATAATGGCTGTCACGAGTTTCTCCTACAGACCTAGCAGAGACTATACAAAGTTCTAAAATATAGGGTTTTCTATATATTAAATTACTAGGAAGCCAAGGGAGCAAAAGAACATATATATTGTCATATTGAAAATAGTTTTGACTATCTTTAAAACGAGCAGTTATTTCTGTAGCTAGAGGAAACCAAGTCTTAATTTCAAAATTTCAAATCCAGGAATAGGAGTTACTTTACCTTCAAAAATAGTATCAGGAAAAGGAGGGTATTGATTTTTCCATTTCCCAAATTTATGAAATTAATTCTGAGCATTTAAAAAACCAGTTATGTTAAACTCAATTAAGTTTCCTAGCAGTAGACCACTCCGAAAAATAAATAAATCGTGATATAACAATAAAAATCTTAATTTTGGTCTAGAAATTATGATTCAGTATATTAGAACATATCCACAGTCATCCTCAAGAAGCACAACGTTTATTGGGAATCAATTATGAACAACTAGAAAAATTATTAAAACAAGCAATAAAACTATAGGAAGGACGGCAGGAGTTAGCATCAAAAAAAAAGGTAAGAATTATTGCATCAGGTGGAGATAGATCGCCATTATTATCACCATCAGAGCAAATCATTTTAACTTTAACTTATTTGAGACATCTGACAACATTTAATTAGATTGCTAAAAATCTGCGCGAGTAGCCCAAGAAAGATTTAGGTTAAATTCTGATAAATATACGCCAATAATAATGACTATTTGTGGTCTTGTTAGATTATGAATAGGTGGATTGATTTTGTAGTAGTAATTCGTGCTTAATATCCAGATAAATCAGTTAACTTTCATGGTTAATTACTAGGATGATTTTTAATAGTAAGTATCTATAATACTGATTTTACCGTAAAAATTAACTATCTTAAGGGAGTGGCGTTGGCGGAGCAAGTGCGGCAGCTACATCGCTGACTAAAAGATAGTTAGAGTAAGTGTTTATTTTGGGAGATGTCTAGTGGAGAAAGTTTAGAGATTACTTTTGCAAGATTCAGAGCAGCATCGGGCGAAATTGGTTTGGAAATTGTTAATAAATCGAATTCATCTCCTGGTAATGTTTTTAGCTTTTATCCTGCTAATTTAATAATTTCCTCTGTATCCATCTGTATCGATTAGTGATATTCTATTTCAGATCATAAAAATTAAACTTTCTAATTCAATTAGATGAGTTACTCATAAGAATACCACCTATACCAATGTCGAACTACTAGCCAAATTACAGAAAGTAATCCGGCAATACTTAATGTTAATCCACTGTAGGAAACTAATAATGCAAAAATAGGTAAAATTCCCCCAGCAATAGTACAAATAATTGCGGCTAAAGAAGCTTGACGATTTGAGCCTAAACCCCAAAGTAAAAATAGCAATATTGGAGAAATTAAGCTCCAGGCAAGTTTAGCATCAGTTAAACGACTAAGGTAAGTTAAAGTTAGTAAGCAAGCAAAGAAAATCCCGCCTAATATTGCCACATCTCGTAAATTCAAAGGTAGGGAAAAATATAAGAGAATTAACCACCATAAAAATAATAGGGGAGCTAATATTAATAGGCGAGGTAAAATGCCTGTATTTTTTACTGAGTCTGTGGCAGTAAAAACTCCAAAAGGATTTTTGACAGAAACATTATCATCAAATACCCAAGTAAATTTTCGACCCTCATTTAACTCTATAGTTTCGGTAGGAACAATTCCACTTGCAAAGTCTGCTTTGGGAAAGTTTGCTAATGCTATTAATTGGAAATTTGATAATAGTTGATTATTGGCATTATAAATCCAACGTGGTCCGCCTTGAGCTTGATAATTTACTTTGAAATTGACAGTTTCTCCAGGGGATAAACTGAAAGGAAAAGTATAATTTCCAGGGTTGGTAGGAATTAATCTTTTATTGTTTTGTTCGACGCGAAAGTTTTGAAGTAAAGAATAACCATAGGGAGGACGAATATCAAAGAAAAATTCTTGAATATCTTGAAGTTGGTTAGTAACTTGATATTCTGCGGAAAAATCTACAACATAAACAGCTTTGAGATTTTGAACGTCTTTAGCTTGGTTAATATTTACCTGAATTTTTGAAGCATTTATATTCAAATATTTATCTACATTTCTCGTACTTTCAACTTCAACCTGTTTATTATCAACCCACTGATAATATGTATAGGGTTCTGCAATTACATAACGAATTTTTGGAGCTATTTGTTCGAGGCGATTGTCTGCGACACCCGCAGCAATTTGGGCAATTTTTGCTTGTTCCCAATTATGGTAACGATTACTCAGGGTTGAACAAAGAAAAAATCCTCCCACTAGCAATATTAAAACTAAAATTAGATGTGGTAATTTTTTAAGTAAACTCGAATATCTAGACACCAACTCATTAATCAAAATATTTGCTTCTGATTCTTGCTGATGACGGAAAGAAGAATTTATAATTGCTATAAATAAACCAAGGAAACCAATGATAATAATTAATGTGAGAGATACTTTCAGAACTTGATTGCCAAGTTCAATCAGTTCTTGGGGATGGGTAATATCGGGTATATTGGGAATGCCTTGAGTAGATTGCCACATATTTTGAATATATACAAGGTTTTAAGTATTAAATTATAGGTCTTACTACGGGGTAATTATCCAAAAATTAACGCCAGTAGATAGTTGATTAACTATATAGATGTGGAAAAGCTTGACTATATTAAGATTTTGAAATTAATTCCAGTTTCTTTCAGGGTAGTCATACCGTTTCACGGAAGTTAAAAGTCATGCATTCAAAAGTAAAAAGTTAAGATTTTATAGGCTGAAAACTTTGATTCTACGGTAATTTCAGGAAATTATTTCACATTTCACTATAAGATAAGTAGTGTAGCCTAGGTTGATGAAATTACTATTAGCTAGGTAGATTTACATTTAGTTATATAGTTGAGAATTTTAACACCTATTTACTTAAGCCAACATTATTATTAATTGCCCGTATAGAAAGACTGAGGTGGAAAGGTACATATATTCCTATATGTTTAGTTGATGAAATTAGTATTAGCTAGGTAGATTTACATTTAGTTATATAGTTGAGAATTTTAACACCTATTTACTTAAGCCAACATTATTATTAATTGCCCGTATAGAAAGACTGAGGTGGAAAGGTACATATATTCCTATATGTTTAAGTGACAAATAGTTGTCTTGATTTCTTCCAGCTTATTCCCAATTCCCTGTTCCTAGTTAATTGTTCCCTATCTCCCTTTTATATTTCATTTACAAACAATCTCTAATACCTACAAATTTAAAAATTTAATTCCCGTACTCTAGCTAATTTGAATTAAAAATTTTGTAATTAGGCTCAATTTATGGAAAATCAGACATCAGAAAATCTTTTAAACTCCGCGGTAAAGAATTATCAAAAAGGAAATTTGAAATTAGCGGCAAAAATCTGCAAAAAAATCCTAGAAAGAGATCGACAAAATTGGCAGTCGCTACATTTATTAGGAGTTATTGCTGGTTTAGAGGGGCAACCAAAAGAAGCAGTTTTATACTTTGATAAAGCTGTGAAACTAAATCCAAATAATGCCGAAATTTATAGTAATTTTGGTCTAGCACTGAAGGATAGCCAGCAACCTGAAGCAGCCATTGAATATTATCAAAAAGCCATTGAACTTCAACCAAATTATGCTGAACCATATAACGGTTTAGGGAACATATTTTTAGAGCTAGGAAAACTTA
>NZ_JAAHGT010000158.1 GCF_010672385.1 Okeania sp. SIO2F4 | reverse complement strand
TTCTCAATTTTTTCATACTCGGATAACACATCAGTTTCTAACTGCTCAAACCTCGCTAATTCTTCTCCACGATTAATTTCTCGTTCCTCTTTTTGCTTAACTAAATTATCTAATTCACTCTGGCGAGATTGAATATCATCATCTATCCTTTCACTTACTTCTTGCTCATAACTATCAAAGCATTCTTTAATTGCATCATAGACTGGTTGCCACTGTTCTTGAGCAACTTGAGGTAAATGTTTTACCAACTCCTTTTTAGCTACTTGAACTAACTGTTTTTTGGCTTGGTCTGCTTGCATTACTCCCACTCCTAAACCTAATAATGCTAAACCAACCGGACCTAAAGTTATGCCAGTTATTGTGGCAATAATTGTTCCTATTCCAGCCACAGTAACTAAGTTTAATAAAATATTTTTCCAATCAAAACCAGCTCCAGCCATTGCCATTCCAGCAATATTTCCTCTAGCTAAAGAAAATAATCCCATCGCCCATTTTGCCCAAGTGGGAGAGTCATCTTCTTCACCATAACTGTTGAAAGAATCAACCTTTTTCCCAGTAATTTTTTCAGTAATTTTATCTGTAACTTTAGTGTAAGAAGCACCATAATGAGCAGCCATTCTTGATAGTTCTAAAAATGCTGCATCCATTTCATTTTCCACAGTTATCGTCCAGGCAGCTAATTTATCATTAATATATTGTTCAAACGCTTTTTTTAGTTCTACTTCAAACCCTTCTCGTTTCTCTTTATTCAGAAAATCCATAAAGTTTAAATCTGGTTGATAACGCAAAAAATCAGCCTCAAAAGTATCACCTAAATTTAAAACATAAAAGCGAAAAGAATCAGCTACAATTCTAGCTTTCTTATCCCGAACCGTTCTAATTTCCTTTTGAAATTGGTCGCGAATTTCTGTAAGTTTTTTAAACTCCGGTTCCACAGAATTAATCCTAGCTTTTAACTCATTTACATCCTCATCTAACAAAGGCTTTCTTCTAGCGATCGCCTCCCGAACATGACTATTAGCTTGACTAGCTAAAGTCTGAGCTTGTCGAAATTCTTGAACAGCTCTTTCCTTAGTTAAAAAATTATTCAAAGCACCCATAAACTCCGGAAAACCCGTTCCCTCTAGAGAAGCAAAATTATCTTTTATCCGCCGTCGCAAAGCAGGCAAAGCAGATATTGCAAATACCCTTTTTTGATAAATATCTTTACTATCAACAACACAATATTCAGCCAAATTAGCATGAAAAACCTTTCTAACTTTTGACTCTGCTGCCTCTAACTCCTCCCCATCATCTGGGTCAATCAAACTTTCTCTAATTTGGTCGAAAGCATTAATCAGAAAAAATACCGTCAAACCCCTATTTTTAATATAATTTTCTAAATAACGACGTTCTCCCAAAGTACAAGGTTGAGTTGCCCTCATCACAAACAAAATAGCATGACAATTATTAATATATCCCAGAGATAATTCATTCCTTGCCTCAGTATCATTCAATCCCGGACTATCAACAATTTCTATACCTTTTTCTAATAGTGCCAGAGGATATTCAACCACAGCATAATCAACATCAGGAAAAGCTTGTTTCTTCTCCTTTTCTAATCTTTTCGCTTCTGCCGGATCGATAGTATAATTGCGCTTAAAAATTTTAAAATCTAACTCTTCAGGACTTTTACCATCATTAAAATGAACCGTTACTTTTTTTTCTGTTCCATAGCGCAAAATAGTTAATAAAGCCGTGCAAGGATTAACATCACTAGGAAGAATATTTTCACCAATTAAAGCATTTAAAAAAGTGCTTTTACCCCGTTTCATATCTCCCAAAACCATTAATCGAAATACACCCTCTCGGAGATTTTTACTAGCAACTTTAATATCCTCTATTTCTCTGGCTAAACCCAACTCACCAGAACTTTGTTTGCCTGCTAATTCTGCTACTTCTAAAGTCTCATAAATTTTTCCTAAACTATCAGCAACCTTAGCACGAACTTCCGCTACTTTTGCCAAATCTTGAATAAAATTTTCAGCTTCTATTTTGTTAGTCATGTTGTTTTTTATGTTATAATAGAATAGGTATAGCTTTAAGCATTCAGCTATTAGCTCAAATCAAAACTATTGGCTGTAAAAGATTTCACTTTGATCAATTTCCTAACACTTTTTTGTAGTGCTATAACAAGGAACAAAAAATATACTTTGATACTTGAGCTAAGGATTAAGATAACACAAAATAGTTTTTTCTCTCTTCCTCCTTTTTTATTGAAAATTTTATCCTCAACAAATTAAATCTGCCAAACTATAAACACTGAGAATTAATATGTAGAACTGAGAAAATACCAAATTCAAAAAAGATAGTTACTGTAAAATCATCTGTAAAACTATTCAGAAATTTGGGCTCCTTTTTACCGAATCATTAATAATTAATAATTATTAATTAAATAATTCAGCTTGATTAGCCTCCCCTTTCAAGGGGAAAAAGCAGTCCTTGGATGGCGAGGTTTCCCGCTCTTAACAGAGCCGCTCCGAAGTGCGCCATATCCAATCTCCCCTTGAGAAAAATGCTCTTGAATTTCCTTATATTCAATTCCGTAACGGTTTTAAGCTTCTTGTAATTATCAATTATCCATTATCCATTAATGAATCCTCCTTCCTATATAGCAGTCGCCATTACTGGCGCGGACATTCTCGCTCTTATCAAATATAGTCCGTGCTGCGAATTGAACTTCGCGCCTTCTAACTTCGCGCCTTCTGACTTCGCGCCTTCTGACTTCTGACTTCAGCTATAACCACTCCCCTTGTTGCTGTAAACAAGCCAAAGCAACCTCAGTTTCCACCTGAGCAAACTCATTATAAAATCTACTCACACTTAGAAATGGGTTAGGAGTTTCCAAAACAATCAAGCGATCGCAACATTTTCTCAAAGGTTGAAGCAACTCTGGTGGTGCAACTGGTACACAGATCCAAACAGCATTCGGTTTCTGTAACTGAATAGACTTAACTGCAGCTATCATCGTCATTCCTGTAGCTATTCCATCATCAACCAAAATTACTAACCTATCTAGAGAGCTAATTTCAGCCTTTCCAGCACTCAGCTTTTCTAATTGAGATAAAGCTTTTTCCTGTGCTTTTTCAATCAGAGCATATTGAACTCGTAAACTCCGTGGTTTCTGCTTTGACCAAACTATACAACCATCTGCCGTTATAGCACCGAGAGCTAATTCTGGATTAGACGGTAAAGTAATTTTCTTCGCCACCACCACACTTAATGGACAACCCAACCGACGAGCAACTGGCACTGCTACTGGCAACCCTCCTCTTGGCAAAGCGTAAACAATCGGGTTTAATGGCCAATCTCTGGTCAACTTTTCATGGCAAAAGTTGGACAAAATAACTCTGGCCAATTTTTCTCCGGCATCAGGGCGATCGCGAAAGATATGGATAGATGACATAATTCTGCCCTCCAACTACTGGTACTGGACTGAAACGCCTAAAAATCTAGGTTGGGTAGAACGATAGTAAAACTTAACACCAGCAAGTCTTTAATTAGTTTACTCTTACAGGAACCAAGCTAGGGTTCCTCAACCTCACCTACAATCTACTTTATAGTTACATTTTAACTAATAGCCTTGAACTTGAGACTTTCTATTTACTTTTGAGTTTTGAGTTTTAACTTCCTTCTAACTATCAGTTAAAGTCTCGATTAAATCTAACTTTTAATTTTTGACTTGTCTCTAACTGTCAGTTAAAGTCTCGATTAAATCTTACTTTTAACTTTTAATTTTTAACTTTTGACTTCCCTATTATGTCTAGCAAAAAAACTCACTCTCTTAACTTCTCTCTAACTGTCAGTTAAAGTCTCGATTAAATCTTACTTTTAACTTTTAACTTTTAACTTTTGACTTCCCTAATTATGTCTAGCAAAAAAAAAACTCACTCTCTTAACTTCTCTCTAACTGTAAGTTAAAATCTCGATCGAATCTTACTTCTAACTTTTGACTTCCCTCTAACTATCAGTTAAAGTTTCAATCAAATCTAACTTTTAACTTTTAACTTTTAACTTTTAACTTTAATTATGTCTAGCGAAAAACAACTCAGTCTCTTTGACTGGTCAAATAATAATGACTCTTCAGAATCAGAGGTAGATTCTGACTCCGACTCTAGCCTCATTCCCACAAATGCGAAAATTCCTATTCCATTAGGAACATATCAAACAATGGAGCAAATAGCTGTTCATTGTAACCAATGTCATAGATGTGAACTAGGGGAAAACCGGACTAACGCTGTTATTGGTAGAGGCAACCCCCAGGCAGAAATTATGATTATTGGAGAAGCACCTGGTCAAAATGAAGACGAACAAGGTCTGCCTTTTGTGGGTAGATCTGGGCAACTGCTAGATAAAATTTTGCAGTCTGTGGAGCTGAGTAGCGATCGCCACGTTTATATTTCTAATGCTATTAGATGTCGGCCACCGGAAAACCGGACTCCTACTCTGAAAGAAATAGAAGCTTGTAAACCCTATTTATTAGAGCAAATACGTCTTGTCAAACCGAAAATTATTCTCTTAACTGGAGCAACAGCAGTTAAAGCTTTGACTGGTGATAAGCGAGGTATTACTAAAATTCGGGGTCAATGGATGGAGTGGGAGGGGCGACTTTGTATGCCTATTTTTCATCCAGCTTATCTTTTGCGTAACCCTTCTAGGGAACCAGGCAAACCAAAGTGGTTAATGTGGCAAGATATTCAGGCAGTTAAACAAAAGTTAGAAGAGCTTCAAAGTGATAGTAATTATATAGATTTTTGAACAAAGTCTTTTAGTCAAGGAAAGATAATATTATACCTTTAGTTAAGCATTCAGCTATTAGCGATTAGCTCTGCTACTTTTGAATTAATCAAGCACTGATAAAGTGAACTGAGTAAATCTTATCCTTACTTTTAATTGTAATTATCAATCAATCTCTCAATACTAATTCTTTCTATAAAGAAAATTAATTAATTAATCAATAATCGCTGATAGCTGTTAACGTAGTTACCGAGAAATTGTGGGTATGCGCCTCCCCTTTTAAGGGGAAAAAAGCGGTCGTTTGCGGAGCATGACCTAGGATGGGATGGCGAAGTCTCCCGAAGAGTGCAGAGCCGCGTTTCATGTCGCGTTTGCGCAATTATTCCGTAGGAAAGCGAAACGCAATTCAAGTCGCTCCGCGTTTCGCTGCGCGACATGAAAAACGTGCGTTGTGCGGAACGCTAAACGCCATATCCAATCTCCCCTTGATCAGAAAAAATTTTTCATTATTAGTCAATCCTATCCGTTTTCAAGGAGAGGTAATTATTAATTATTAATTATTAGTTATTAATTATTAATTGTTGAAGACCCTGGAGGCTAGCTGACGGCTGAATGCTAACTAGCTAAGTTTCTGGCAGAGAAATTTCAATCAATTTATTTTTGGAAGATAAACCTGATTTAATTGTAATTTCTGACTTTTTCACATCAAACTTTTTTGCCAATAGTTTAATTAATTCTTGATTAGCTTTACCATCTACAGGAGGAGACTTCAAACATACTTTTAAACTGCCATCTGCTTCAGCTTCAACACTTTGTTGTTTAGAATTTGGTTTAAATTTTACTTTTAAAATAGCCATATTTAAGTAATAACTAAAGTCCAGTGAAAAAGTTTTATAGGTGAGGGTAGGAGTCAGGATAAATGAGAATTATAGAGGATTTAGGAGGAATAATTTTTACTCTGTTTTTTTTCTATTATCTGCTAAAAAATATCACTTTTTGTACCTCTTTTTGTACCTATTAGTAAGCGGAAAATTTGCAGTTTTTTCACCAAAAAAAAACTATTAGTATTCATCTCTAAATCCTCGATTAAAATACTGGAAATTGGGTAAGTCTGACGACAATTTTTCGAGCTTTTAAAAGATTAATATTAAGCTGTAAAAACATTTTACAGTAGCCAAGGAGCAACAGAAAAAGTACAAAAATATAGAATAGAATACTTGGAAAAAGTAAAATATATAGACATATAAAATTTAGTATTTTTAGATAATACTTGTAAAATCTAGTATTAAGAGAGCAAATAGTGACTAAAATCTAAAAGGAGTAAGACTTAAAGAGATTAAAATCTGCTAGATAGAGAGGTGGAAAAGTACATATATTCCTAGATTTTTAAGTGATAAATAGTTGTCTTGATTTCTTCATCCTTATTCCCTATTCCCTATCTCCTTTTTATATTTCCTGATACATTCAATCTCTTATATCATGTCCGGATAATTAGCGATAAAAAAACTTTCTCCTCCTTATACCTTAAAATTCCCTCCTCTTCCCTCCTGACTCCATTTTTATTTATAACTATTCAACCGGACATGATATTAATTATTGATGTTTTTACTTCTCCCCCAGTTATACCAATTCCCAAAAGCATTGCTATACTTATGTCGCACTTCAGTTATTAAGTAATTAACACAGAGTAAATCACTTTTTTGCTAAAAATAGCCCAGTTAATGTTTATTATTCTTATGTTGTACGGACGTTTAGCTGGCGCAAAACTTCGTTTAGGCTGTCGCCAACATGAAAAACGCTGCGCGACATGAAACGCATTTTTGTTATGCAAAGTCCCTACCCCCAAACGGACCACACGGACCACACGGACCCACCCGATCGGGTATAGCATTCTTTTTGAGAAATGCTATTACTTACTCCCCTACTCAAGAAAATGTAGAAAAGTTTTTGAGAAATACTATTACATAAGATTGATATAGTTAATTTGAAATAGTTTTCAAGTTTGGGTAGTCAAAATGAGCCAAATTTCTGCAAGAGTTGAGAATTTACCAGCATCTCCTTTTGTAACATTTGCTGCACTAGGAAGTAAATGTGATAATGTTATTAGCTTTAGAAGTGGTTCTCCTGGTCACGGATTAATTCCTGGAGTTCAATTAGCTATTAATGAAGCTAGGTCAATAGATATATCTCTTTACCGCGTACCACACTATGGTTCACCCAAAGCACGAAAAGATGCAGCTCAATACTTTCAAGAGCGCTATGGTTTAGAATTTGACCCCAGTCAAGAAATTAACATCACATCAGGTTTTACCCACCTATTTTACTGCCTTTGTACAACAATTCTAAATCCAGGGGATATTGTACTTCTCATCGAACCTACCTTTCCCCAATACCAACAACCTATAGAATTAGCTGGTGGGAAAAGAGTAATTATTCCTACAAAAGAAGAAGATAATTGGAAGCCAAAACCAGAAGCAATTAAAACAGCATTTGAAAATTATCCAGATGCCAAAATGATAGTCTTCAATTATCCAAATAATCCCTCTGGTGCTGTTCTGACTGAAGCAGACTGGAATACAATTATTGATACCTTAATTGTAGAAGTTGATAGACGAACAAAAGTAGGAGGGACACCACTATTAGTCTTGAGTGATGATGCTTATGTCCCATTATTTCATCATCAAGATAGCCATGAATATGCCACCCTGGGAGCAACATTACAAAAAAGACTAAATTTAGCCCAAAGCTCGGAGAGATATTCTCTGGAGCAATTGATGGAATCATTTTTCATCATTTGTACCTTATCAAAAGAAGGAGTAGGAGGCTTATTGTTAGGTATGGGAGCTACCAAAAATACTAAGTTGCTGGAATTTTTGAGAACTACTCAAAAAGCAACTGTTATTAGTTCTAATGCTTTAGGAGAAATAGCCTTAAGCGCAATAATTCAACCAGATCCACACAATACCCTAAAATGGGCGGGTAAGCTCTACGCTAGTCGCTTGAATCAATTAGCTTTGGGACTAAATTCTATATTTGAAAAACATGGCCTCTTGAAAGTTTTTAATCATCGACCAGCAAGTTTTGTTCCACCAGCAGGAATGTATCTTTATACAAACTTTTCTCACTTAAAGGGTTTAAAGGTAAGTGTAGATTTTCTGGAACGTATACGAACTCTAGTTGAAGGGAAGTTCGATTTTGGATCGCTATTTTCTCAAAATCAAATCAATACGAGCTTAGATGTGGGATTATGGTTATTGCTGGAAGCTAAAGTTAACGCAGTACCAATGGGAAAACCAGAAGATTGTTATATACGATTCTCTGTGAGTTTACCACAGGCTATTGTAGAAAGTTCTCCTCAAGAAATCGATCGCCAAAAGACGGAAGAGAAGGGAGAAAAGCTGATAAGTCAGGCGTTAAATCAAATTGACCAAAGTCTATAAGAATTCATACAATTTTAATGCGAAAAAGAAAATGGTGTTGCTGAATAAATGTATTATTTCACAGGATTCAGAAGTCAGTAAGTAGGTAAATAGGAGTTTTTCGGTGACTTTAGAGGAAGAAATAGGTGTAATTTTTACTCTTACTTTGGAGTTGCAGATTATGGAATGATAGTGCAAAAAATTGGTTTGGAATTTGACTAAAAAAAACCATTAACTAATCATTTTAGTAATCCCCAAATTTGTACCCTTTAAACATCCAAAATCCAGAATCATTCCTCACTGTGCAACACTCTTACTTTGGCTGAAAATTTACCCAAAGTTAAGTTTAATACCTCAAATCAGCAATCCTAAAAAGAACATCTATATCTATTTTGATTGAAGGAATCTAAATATGATGAGAAAGCAGTTAGATATTATAGAACTAAAGCCTGAGACACAAAGAGCGATCGCTGATTATTTAATAGATGTGGCAAGTAAAGGCTATGATCTCCAAGAGTTCGACCCTCGGATGAAATATGCAGGGACAAAACTTTCCCTATCCCAACAAGAGGGTTATTATCCAAATTGTAATCTGACTGTTCTGAAAAAATTAAGTTATGCTATTAGCGAAATCCTAGAAGAAAATGGAGAACAAGAGGCTTTAAAATGCTTCAAAGCTTATCGGGAATTGTTTTCATCGGCTAGTAAATGCCAAGAAGGCAATGATAATTTTATTCCCTACGTTCAAAAAATTAAAATTCTGCCAGACGACCTGTTTTTGGATATAGATACTGCTGATTTGATTTCCCCAAATGGATTTAGGATTCCTGAACACTTAAATACTTGGGAAGAAATCCAGAAATATTCAGCTAAATTGGTTTTGCCCAAACTACTATTGGGGGCTATTTGTGGCCTTCACAATCAATTTCCCTGGATGGACTTAGATATGGACCTCAACTCCACGATGCACACCATGCGACCCGATCCAGATAAATATGATGTTAATGCTGGATATGGAGGAGGTTCTATTAAGCAACATACTGATGGTTACTGGAATGAGCAGACTAATGTACCTCTGATTATTGTTTTTCTGAGTATTAGTAATCCTAATCGAGAACCAACAGGTTTTATTCCTGTAGAGGCTATTTTCCGGATTCCATCTCCAGAGTTACCAATTTATCACGACTGGTTGGCAGTTTTCCAAGAGTTAATACCAGCAGAGCAAACTCCCGAAGAATTTGTCAAATGGATAGTTGAGCAAGCAACTAAACCCCAGTTTTCTTTTGTGATGGGTGTATTGGGTGGAGATGCTAAACGAGGTGTCTATGAAACTCCACTTTTAGAAAAAGACCCAAGTTATGGTGGTTATTTATTCAGAGCTAAATCTACATTTCAATCTTCTAATCCAAATGGAAACTTAGTTGTAGAGTTTACCAATCGCATGATTAAGTTTTTGGGAAGTCAGCAACTGTCTGATACATATTTGGAGGTTTCCCTATCTCCAGGAGAAGTTTATTTAGCTCTCAATGGTTCGGGATTATCCATCGATTGGAATCCTCAATATGAACAAGACAAATATTGTTACCCAGTTAAGGGAGCAGCTACTATTCATGGAAGGGGTAAGTTATCAGCAATTCAAGGAAAAATCGATCGAACTTTAGCACGGGGTAATAGTTTGCTTTATCCTGAAAGAACTTTCTACAGTCCAGAAGATGGGGCAGAATTACTGTTAGAAGAAATGAAAAAATGTTCTCCTAATCCTGAGCAAGTATCCCTGGACAGAAATAGTTTCTTTCCAGACAAAGGAGTTGTCAGTAAGCTTCTCCAAGAAGGAATTCGTGGTAACAAATTAAAACGATAACAAGATAGAATTGAGAATTGAGAATTGAGAATTGGTAAATTTACAGGATAGAATTCTGAATTAGTAAATTTACCTTTTTTAATTCTAAATTCTAGATTATAAATCCTGAATTATCATAGAATAATCTTAGGAAAAAAATGGGTATTAAAGAGAGAGTAACTCAAGTTTACAGTTCTAATAATAATCAATAACTTACGAAAAACTATGATATATGGGCAGATGAATATGAGCAAGATTTAATCCGAGATGCTGATTATTTATCGCCGGAAAAAGTAGCAGATTTTGTACTCAAATATGTTCCGAAAAATAGCAAAATTTTAGATGCTGGTTCAGGTACAGGTTTGGCTGGTAAACTACTATATGACTATGGCTACACTAATTTAGTGGGGATTAATATTTCTGAGGGAATGTTGAATAAAGCACGTCATAAAAATGTTTACACTCATCTATACAAGCAAGTTTTAGGAGAAACTTTAGATTTTTCTACTAACTTTTTTGATGCAGTTATCTGTGTTGGTGTATTTACTTATAATCATGCTCCAAGTTCTGCTTTTGATGAGTTGATTCGTATTACTAAACCAGGAGGTTATATTATTTTTACCATGCGTCCTGACTTCTATGAAATTAACCAAGATTTCCAAAGAAAAATGACTGTATTAGAATTATCTAGTCAATGGCAGTTTTTAGAACGTGGGCAGAAATATTTTTCCCTTCCTAATACAAATTCGGATACAATTTTAGAAGTCTGGACGTATCAGGTTATATCAAAATAGAATTCAGAATTGGTAAATATACCTTGAATTATAAATTCAACATTTTAAATTCTAAATTCAAAATTGTAAATATTATCTCTAAATAAACTAATGTCAAATTTTTCAGTAATTGATAGCTTTAATCAAGATTACTTTAATAGCAAAGATATGGATTTGTTTTACCAAAGAGTATCAGGGGAACATACTCATTGCCCTATATTTGAACATCCTGATGAAGATTTGCATATAGCCAAGAAACGAACTACAGAATACATGGCATCTCTATTAAAAATAGATAGTAAAAGTCACTTACTTGATTTAGGTTCTGGGTATGGTGGAGCAGCAAGATACTTAGCTGAAAAATATAGTTGTCAAGTATCTTGTTTAAATCTTAGCGAAGAGCAAAATGCAGTTAATATTAAACGTAATCAAGCACAAAAATTTAGCCATCTAATTAATGTATACCAAGGTAGTTTTGAAAATTTACCCTTTCCTGATTCTACATTTAATGCAGCTTGGGCGCAAGATTCTTTTTTCTACAGCGATACTCAACTACAAGCTTTTCGGGAAGCACATCGAGTTTTAGTCAAAGGCGGTGAATTTTTGATTTGTACCTATTTCTTCACTGGCGATCGCCCTTCAGAAGCAGATGTAAATAAAGTAACTAATTGGTATACAGGAGGAATTCACAAAGTATATTTCTTGCATATAGATGAGTATAGAAAAGTTGCCAAGGAAATTGGAATGTCTGAAGTTCAAATTATTGAATTAACAGATAATGTTCCCCTGAACTACTTACAACTGTTGCAAAAAATGGAAAAAATTCAAGCTGAAGAAAAACTATGGAGTGAATACTTTTTTAATAAAAAAAAGCAACGGTTATTAGACTGTGGTGAAATGGGTAAAAGTGGCTTAATTCAATGGGGAATATTGCATTATCGGAAAGAAAATTAGAACGATCTTAGGCTATTGCTTTTGGAGAGTATCCACATTGCTGTTAGTCTGTGCCTTCGATAAACGATTGCCTCAAACAAACCTACTGTATTAATAATTTATATCCAATTATTCCTTCTTTAATCTGCCTCCTCTTTCTTGCTCTATTCTTCCTTTTCCCTGAAAATAACATCCTTTTAACCAAGCTCTAATACCTTTAGCAAATACTCCATTACTACTATCTTCTGGTTGGGGCGGTATATTTTCTGGTAAACTTTCTTCTATAGAAAACATATTAACTAATTCCCATTGTGTCTGATTTTGCCTCATAAATAACCAATGAAATTGTTGTAACTCTACTACCTGACTATCTCGATATTGTCTTTCTAAAGTTGTGAGAAAAATTTGATTAATATTTTCCTTTCTAAAAGGCGTATCATCTATCGGTAAAGGTTCAAATTCAGGACGACCTGCAATAACTATATTCCTTTTCAAATAATCCTCATTTGGCAGGCGATCGCGTTGAATTTCTCGATTAACATAACTAGGTAAATCTAACACTAAGGCTGCCACTATAATTTCTAAATTATCAGAATTTTCAGGGCAAGTAGATTTTTTTTTCGGTGTTTGACTAGGTTTGATTTGTTCTCTTATTTGTCTTCTAGGTCGTCTAGGTTTTCTCCTTCTCACAATTATTTGATTGTTGATAGTAACAAATATAGAATTAGGTAAAAATAAATCGTCACTAACTGTACTAATAATCGTGATTATAGAAATAAATATTTTCAAAAAAAATAACATTCGGCTTTAGGATTTTCATTTTGATAACTCCTTGACAATTATCATGTCTGAAAATAATTTACTGTTCAGCAATTTTTCCAAAGAATTTACAAATCAAATTTTTCAACCGTTTAACCTAATCTGTGAGAATAACAAATTTATTCTAACGGGACTTGAGGAAAAAATAGGTTAAAAATAGGGTAAAAACATTACTGCATAAGGTTTTGACCTTAAATTAACTGTGTTATTGATATATCGCTGAAGTCAGAGGAACTGATAACTGATAACTAATAACTGAACGCCAAACTCCCCTGTTTCTAATCTCCTTCAATTTCCTGACAAATACGTTCCAAAGCCTCTTTGGGGTCAGCAGCAGTAGTAATAGGTCGGCCAATCACAAGATAATCAGCACCAGCTTTAATGGCCTGAGCAGGAGTTAGCGATCGCTTCTGGTCTCCTGCCTCTGCCCAAGTTGGCCTTACTCCCGGACAAACTAAGACAAAATCATCTCCACAAACCCGCCTCAACTGTTCCACCTCTTGAGGAGAACAAACCGCCCCACTTAAGCCAGATTCCTGAGCCAATAATGCCATCTGCAAAGCATATTCCGGCAACTCTAAAGGAATTTTTAGGTCAAAAGCTACATCACGAGATGTTAAACTCGTCAAAATAGTAATAGCTATTAACCTTGGTGGGTTTTGGCCTGTAGCTTTTGCCCCTTCCACAACAGCTTCCTGCGCTCTAGTCAAAGCCACTCTACCAGCAGTCGCATGGATAGTTAATAAATCAACACCATAACTAGCAGCACACTGACAAGCTCCAGCAACAGTATTAGGAATATCATGGAACTTTAAATCTAGAAAAATCCTTTTCTGACGTTGTTCAAGAATTGAGAGAATCTCAGGGCCACAACTTACAAACAATTCTAGACCAACCTTCCACCAGATTATTTCAGGTAATTTGTCTATTAAGGCGATCGCTGCTGCTTCAGTAGGAACATCCAACGGGACAATAATTTTCTCAATACTCATCACTTTCTCTGAACATAAGACTAAAATACTAAGATGTTATAGTTTTGATTGGGGAAACACGGATATTTTTCCCTTTTCTCCGACTCAGAATTTCTGTATTCTCAAATTTAGAGGAATGAGAGTCTGAGCAAAAGTATTATAAATTCTCAGTTGTTGAATTTTCGGCACTTAACCTCAAAAAAACTAAAACGTTATAGTTTTGATTGGGGAAGCACAGATATTTTT
>NZ_JAAHGT010000157.1:1575-13777 GCF_010672385.1 Okeania sp. SIO2F4 | reverse complement strand
TTGTTGTTGCTCAGGGAAACTATCCGTCAAATTCTGATTTAAGTCTTGATTTCTCCCATCCGACCCTGAGGAAAAATCATTATTACTAAGTCAACCAGAATTGTCACTAATACTGTTATCTTGATTTGCCAAATTATCCAAGAAAAAATCATTTTGAGAAAAGTCTGAATTTTCCCCTAAACCCATACTTGAACTTTGATAATCGAATTGTTGTTGCTCAGGGAAACTATCCGTCAAATTCTGATTTAAGTCTTGATTTCTCCCATCCGACCCTGAGGAAAAATCATTATTACTAAGTCAACCAGAATTGTCACTAATACTGTTATCTTGATTTACCAAATTATCAAATAAATTGTTCATATTGATTATACCTTTAAATCCTATCTATATTATATAGGAAATTTCATTTCAATCAGGTACAAGCAGGCAAGATATGAGAACTACAGAGGGTAGACATTCAGCTTTTGAAAGTAATCAGGACTTACGCAAGGACACTATATATAGTGTTTATCTTTAAGCGTCTCTCTAGATTTGCGATCTAAATTCCGTTTCCCTTGGCGATCGCCTGAGCCACAAAATTATCATTAACTAAAAAATTAGATTGAGTATATCGTAGGTTATCTGTTATTATTATAATTTCAAATAACATATATTTTTATGAATATTTTTTAATGGACTTTAATTATATAAAATATTGTCAGTATCTAATAAGTAGTCAGAAAAATTACACTCTTACAAACCTGGCTGACAATAAGCGAAAAAGTTAGCCATGATCAAATTAATCGTTACTTGAAAAATATTGAAACACGGGACAGAAATATTATGGCAAAATGTCAGAGAAGAAATTGTAACTACTGAAGATGGTTATTTGATTTTTGATGACACGGTTATGAATAAAAAATATTCCCATGCGTATTGAGCTTGTTCGGCGTCAGTATAGTGGTAACGAACATAGGGTAGTGCGTGGAATAGGAATAGTTAATTGTTTATATTTTAATCCTCAATCTAGTTCGTTTTTGGATAGTAGATTATAGGATTTATAAAGATCGAAAGTGATGAAAAAAGTAAAATAGATAATGTGGAAGATATGATGATTGATGTAGTAAAAAATAAGAAAATACCAGTAAAAACAGTATTAATGGAGAGCTGGTATGCAACTCAAAGACTAATGGCGTTAATAGATAACTTAGGTAAAATTTACTATTGCCCATTAAAAAGCAATCGTTTAGTAGACGATACAGGGGGTGTAAAAAAATATCAAAAACTGGAATAATTAACATGGAATGAGGAGGAATTAGTATCAGGAAAAATTATGAAAATTAAAGGAATTCCTTTGAGATCAAAAAGTCAGATTATTCTGGGCTACTGTTTCTACAAACTTCAGCAGAATATATTGTTACTAATCAGCTCAGTAATCAGAGTATAGATGACGTTGAGTTTGAAATTCAAACTAGATGGAAAATAGAAGAGTTTCATAGAGAAATTAAACAACTCATAGGGCTTGAGTTTTGGATTGGGTCGTCGGGCAAAAATTCAAAAAAACAGAAAAGCTTGTGCCATGTTAGTCTGGAATAATTTGAAAAAAAAGGCCAATATTTTTGGGAGAACTATTTATCATCTGAAACATCAATTATTATCCAAATATAAGCGTATCTGAACTTAAATATCCTACAATTAAAATGACAGTTGTTTAGGTTTTTATGAATAGGGATAAAGCTAAAAATGTTAGGCGATCGCTATAATTTTTCGAGCGCGATCGCTCTATTTAATATGCGCTATATATAGTGTCTTTGCGTAAGTCCTGGTAATAACTTGACTTCGGTTAGCTAATGAGGTTTTCTTTCCTGTGCAACGCTGCGCAAAAATAAATTTTAATTCTCCTTAGAGACTAATTCCTCATTCACAGATAATGATTTAATAACTCATAACTGAATGCTGAATTCAGAATTCTGAATCCTTACTCCAGAGATTTGCTATAATATTTTGCTGCCGAATATTCAATTCTCATATTTAATTATGGTTTATACTCGCAAAACGTTAAATTTATCCGACATTCAACTTTCTTATCTAGAATGGCAAACAGAAGAAAACCAGAATAAAAAACAACCAATTTTACTATTACATGGTTTAGCAGATTCAGCTTTAGTATGGCTAAGTTTAGGAGAATATTTAGCAGATAAATATCATATTGTCGCGCCAGATATGCGCGGTCATGGAGAAAGTGGAAAACCAGAAAATGGTTATAGTTTTCAGACAACAATTGCAGATTTAGAAGCATTAATGAAACATTTAAACTGGTCGTCAGCTCATATTTTAGGTCATTCTTGGACGGGGAAATTAGCTTGTATTTGGGCAAGACAAAATCCACAAAGATTTAAAAGTATGGTTTTGGCAGACCCAGTTTTTATTGGCAAAATGCCTGGATTTCTTAAAGTTACTTTTCCTCTGCTTTATCGAACTCTAGAAACTCTCAAAGGTATGGGTCCGTTTGCTAGTTTTACGGAGGCAGAAACTCAGGCAAAAGAGTTAGGTAAATATGCAGGTTGGAGCGAATTTCAACAAATAGTTTTTCAGGAAAGTATCGAGGAAACAGCTGATGGGAAATGGGGAAGTAAATTTGTTGTTCCTGCTAGGAATGAAATATTTGAAGAAGTGATGCGAGTTCCTGGTTTAACAGAATATATTGATGTACCGACTTTGTTTATTCAACCGGAAAAAGGTGTAAATAAAAGTGATGTGCAAATTAAGCCTTATCAGAAGTATTTAAGGAATTTAAAACTGGAAAAAATTCCCGGTAATCATTGGGCGTTTTTGGTAGAACCGGAAAAATTTAATCAGATAGTAGCAGAATTTTTAGAGAGTTTCTCAAAATAATTGGGTCTAATACCTCACCTCTTTAGGTAAAATATTTTTGGATAATTGCTCAAAATTACCCTTACCAATTTTTGACTTCTGATTTTTGTCTATGTCTTTATTCCCTAAAATTAAATTATGGAGATGAAAGATATGCGATCGCTTTTATAAAAATGGATAGATTTAGAACCACAACGTTATAGAAGTTTTATCTAAATTTCTTCCAGGAGCAATACCAGGAATATTTTCATCCTGTGAAGCTTCCATAAACTATATGGTTGTTTTTTCCACGATCAAATCTTTCTATTCATCACTCCTGAGTGGAAAATTCCTAACACTTTCATTTTGTGAAGCTCCTGAAAAATTTCGCGGCTCAAAGGATTTTTGGTTGCATCCTCACAATTTTTGTGATAATATAAAAACTATCTGGGGTAGCTCGCCTATAAGCATGATTTTTTATTCAACTAATTTTCCTCCAGGAGCAATACCAGGAATATTTTCATCCTATGAAGCTCCCATAAACTATATGGTTGTTTTTCCCACGATCAAATCTTTCCATTCATCACTCCTGAGTGGAAAATTCCTAACACTTTCATTTTGTGAAGCTCCTGAAAAATTTCGCGGCTCAAAGGATTTTTGGTTGCATCCTCACAATTTTTGTGATAATATAAAAACTATCTGGTGTGGCTCGCCTATACACATGATTTTTTATTCAACTAAAAGCTGAGTATTGTTTAGACGGCGATAGAACTCCGTTCCGCTTTGCTACCCACATGAAACGCCTTGGTTGAGCCTAGTGGCAGCCATAACGCTCAAGTGGTAGAAAGGAAAATCAAGGAAAAAGATACCAAATGATAATGATCTAGTGCGGGCATCTTGCCCGCTAGTAGTATACCTGAGTGAGATGAAATTACAAACAGGACTTCTGAGTTCTAACTTCCAACTTCAACAGCGCACCCTACTCAATCAAAACTATAAAAACTCACGCCCCATATAAGATTGCAAAACCTCTGGAATTTTCACACTACCATCAACCTGCTGATAATTTTCCAAAATAGCCGCCATAGTTCTCCCCACTGCCAAACCCGAACCATTCAGAGCATGAACATACTGAGTACCCTTTTTCTTTCCTTCCTTAAACCGAATATTCGCCCGACGCGCTTGAAAATCTCTCACATTAGAACAACTAGAAATTTCTCGATAAGTTCCTGACGACGGCAACCATACCTCCAAATCATAACACTTAGCTGCGGAAAAACCCAAATCTCCAGTACACAACTCTAAAATTCTATAAGGTAACTTCAATGCTTGCAAAATAGCTTCTGCATCTGCCACCAATTTTTGATGTTCATCTTCAGAAGTTTCAGGATGTACAATTTTTACCATCTCAACCTTATTAAATTGATGTAGTCGAATCAACCCCCTAGTATCTTTCCCATAAGCACCAGCTTCTCGACGAAAACAGGGAGTATAAGCACAATGATAAATAGGTAGTTGTTCGGCAGTCAAAATTTCATCCCGATAAAGATTCATCGTTGAAACCTCCGAAGTAGGTATTAACCAAAGGTCGTCTGCTGCACACTTAAAACTTTCCTCAGCAAATTTTGGTAGTTGACCTGTAGCTGTCAAAGACTGACTATTGACCAATAGTGGTGCCATAACTTCCACATAACCAGCTTGAATATGACGGTTAAGCATGAATTGAATAATGGCACGTTCTAATGCTGCACCTGCTCCCATCAAAGCAACAAAACGACTTTGAGAAATTTTCACTCCTCGCTCAAAGTCGAGAATACCTAGTTTTTCTCCTATTTCATAGTGAGGCATAATTTTAGGATTTTGAGGAATATATTCATCACCCCAACGTTTCACTTCTATGTTTTCTACTTCACTTTTGCCAATAGGTGTAGACTCACTAGGTAAATTAGGCAGAGGTAAAAGTAAAGCTTCTATTTTAGCCTTTAACTCTTTTTCTTCAGGTTCTAGTTCGCTGAGTTTAGCTTTGAGTTGGTTTCCCTCCTCTTTTAAAGCTTGAACTTCTGCACCTTTAGGGTCACTACCTGATTTAATTTTTTCCCCCACCTGTTTACCAACTTGGTTACTACGAGCTTGGAATTGCGATCGCTCTGTTTCTAGTTGTCGCTGTTTTTCATCCAATTCTAGAATTGGTTGTAAGTTGTACTCTCCACGACGGTTGAGTAATTCTTGTACAGTTTGTGGATTTTCTCGAATTTGTCTAATGTCTAACATAATTTTTTCCTATACTCTTAATTTGTCCCATTTAACAGAATATTACTTTATACCAATTTGAAAAAAGAATGCTATGTAATCGTGGAACTTCCATTATCAAGTAATTAAAAAGGGCCGAATAACCTTTTTGATAATTAGCACCCCAGGAACGTGTTAATTATTTTTATGTTTACTACGACCTACGGACGTTGCATGCAACCTCCCTACCTCCGACCCTACTCCCCCGCAATGCGAAAATGTAGCAAACATTTATCGCGCTTGGTATTAGCTCCACTTTGAAACATTAATCATCAGTCATAAGTCAGAGAACCTCTTTGATCGTTATTCTCATACTGGTCAAGTACAAAGTTCAAGAGTTGACGGAAAAGGTAACATAAAATAGAAAAATATTTTTATCTTATGACTCCGAGAAATCCAATATATATCCAGGAGCATATTCAACAATTAATGGGTAGAAATAAATATAATATGCTGCATCCGAACTAGGAACATTTGGGAGGATTAGGTTAGGAAAACAATCCCATAGTTACGATTGCTTTCCTACGGAATTGTCTGCAAACTTACCTCGCTTCGGACATTTTAGATTTAATTTCACCTACCTACTTAATAATTAATAATTAATAATTTAAACGGACTTGATCTTATCGGAATTCTCATCCTAGTCAAGTACGGAGTTATAGACTTGAGGTCACAGGGAACAGAAAATAAAAAAAACGATTTTACCTTATAACTCCGAGAAATCCGATATACAGAGTATTCGGTGGTTTATGAGGTACAGTAGCAACAGTGTTGAAAATAGTGTTTGAAGTGGTTAATATCTAATAATAAGAGTACAATAGACATAGGCGTAAAAATTAAAAATAAAATCAATTATTATCCATAAATTATCAATTATTTCTCCCTATTCCCTGTTCCCAGTTAAGTGTTCCCTATTTTCTGGAGATGTCTAATAGCGAGTATTATATCGACCATTTTTGCTGTGGTAGGCTTAAAACGACGCAAAAAACTTTTGAGTTCTGGACACCATAATTCGAACTGATTAAAGTCCGGTGAGTAGGGTGATAAATTCAGTACACTTGCCCCTACTGATTCAATTAATGGTTCAATTATTTTTAACTTATGGGCAGGCAAATTATCCATTACTACTACTGCTCCTTTCCATAAATTAGGAATTAAAAAATGTTCTACAAAAACTTGAAATGCCTTACCATCTATTGACCCATTAAGTGTCATTAATCCTACCACTTTGGTGATACTAATTGCTCCAATAACTGTGAATTTTTTGCCTCTATAAAATGGTGAAAAATCATATACTTTACTACCACAGTATGTTTGCGTAGCATTCCGTAGGAAACGTGAATGAGTTCGTGTTAATCACAATAAAACACCCATTTCATCTAATAATACTAAGTTTTCAGGCTGTATATTTTTCACCTTTTCCCAATATTCAAGCCTCAACAATTGGACTCTTTCAGTGGCTGACTGGTTGCTTCGTCTGTTTTTTTTCTGGTCAAATGGCATTTTGGGAGTTGCCGACACATCATACTAGGACTAAAAAATTGGTTGTAGTCAGATAGCTAATATTCACAGTATTCATTCAAGGTATAATCAGGATATTTTTCTACCATCTCTATCAATTGAGTTCTGTGACAATGTAATATACTTTTGAGGTGACCACTAGGCTTTTTAGGGTGAATATGACCAGTGATTTTTTTTGTTTCAATAGTTTTTGAACAAATATTTTACTCACATCAAATCGGACTGCTACTTTCAGGATAGTAAGTATTACATTGCTCATAAGCTTTGACTATTTTTTCACGGAGGTCTATCGAATAAGCTTGGATCTTTCGATATTCTACTACTAATAAAATTACTGTACCACATTTACATGGAATACGCTGTATATTTAGGAGCATATTCAACAATGAACAATCAACAATTAACAATTAACAATTATTTGGTAAATGGTTTTTCCATTCATCTATAACATTTACAGGACTTACCCAGGCTAACCCAAAAACCTGGTTATACATCTAAATGTATATTGTTAAAAGCATGATTTATCGTAGAAACCGTGTTTCTTTGCATAAGTCCTAATCTATAAATATACTGAGGGATTTTTGTGGAATAGCATTTTTCTTAAAATTAATAAAAATCCGCATAGTTTGTTCTACAAAAAAATATTTATTTCCTTTACTTGATGTTTTATTCTATATTTATTCCCTAATTATACGGATATTTTCTACATCAGCTAAATCTAACTATATAAATATACTGAAGTATTATTGATCTAAGAGCATAAGTCATATTAATCAGTGAATCAAAAAAAATGAATCAAATTATTTTAGTTCACAAAAAATATTTTTTTTTCAAATGAAATATGATTTTTATGATATGATACTAACCAAATCAAAGGTCTAATCATAAATTTATTAATTTCCCAAGCAGTAAAATATGAGATTTCTATATCCATTGACGACTACATTCTTAACAGTATTTTGGTTAACAGTTCCAGTATTTGCTCAATCTAAATCTAATTCTATGGAACGGATCAAAACTATTCAGCGTTTATTATCTACTTATGAATGTCCAGGTTGTGATTTAAGCGAAGCCGACTTAAGTGAAGCTGATTTAAGTGAAGCAAATTTACTAGGAGCTAATTTACAAAAAGCCAACTTAAAAGATGCTAACTTAAGAGGAGCCATATTAAGTAGTGCGAATTTAATTGAGGCAAATTTAGAAGGAGCCAATTTATCAGGAGCAATCATGCACAGCACAACTATGCGAGAGGCTAATCTCAAAGATGCTGATTTATCTTGGGCTGATTTATACCAAGCATATCTGGAGAAAGCTAAATTAAATGGAGCCAATTTATTTAATGCCAATCTTAATCAAGCTAAATTAGACCAAACTGATTTTTGTGAAGCTACTTTACCTAATGGTAAAAAACGAGATTGTTAATCAAATTGATTAAAAAAATTTATATTATAGTTAAGTCTAAAATATTATTTAGGTATAGTTTTATGCCATAGTAGATATCTCATCAATTACTTTAATGTGTCCTTTACAAATAGCCCGAAGTAACCGATCGATTGAGCGCTTTTCATCTTCTGGCAAAGACTCATCAAATATAGCTGCCATTAAGCCATAACGATCGGCCAAAGTAATGCAACCTGTAGCATTAGCGTTAGCAAAAAGGTCTCCTAATGCAAATGGAAGGAGATAAACAGGAGGTTCTTGATATATGAAAATCATCTTTGAACTCTACATTTCTAGTATTGGGGATTTTTCATTATTATATAGTGATATAACACTAATGCAGTAAGTGATTACACTTACAAAGTTTTGTGATTATAATCACCATTATGCTGTGATTAAGAACAGAGTTTCTGGATCAGATTACAAATTAGTTGAGTATAGATTTTGAATTTTCCGGAAAACCGAATTCAGAAAAGGAATAAAAGTAGGTGTACCTTACTTTTTTGGAGCAAATAATAGTTTAATAATGTCCCAACATTATCTGAAATTCCAAACTCAAAATTTTGATAAAATTCACAAAAATTTTTGTAAAAAAATGTTGACAAAGTTGCTCTAGAGAAGTTAAGATTATTTTAAAAGCAAAATACAGTCAGCCTAATCTGGCACGAAAAGCACAGCAAGAGTGCTGCTGGAGCGGAGGAACCAAAATTAAGGGGCTTATCTCTGAATAGAAATCTTTGAGTAAAGATGTAGAGAAGGGCATCTCTCAGCCCTAGCCCGTCAGCTAACTTCGTAGGCATTGAGAGGAGAATGAAGAGTCAACCTTCTATAAAAATTTAGACAGATTGTCGATTCAGAATCCTTGGTTGGTATAGGTCTGATTTGTTGCGCCCGATAAAACTGACTCTGACGATCTAGAAAAATGACAGAAAAACTGAATAATTCCCTTTTTGCGACGCTTGCCGTAGTTATTGCAATACCTCAACAAGCTATATGGAAGCGCATCGGTCGCTTCGTTATGCCTGACTTAATTTTATTGCCGGCATTAGGATTTTTTTGGATAATCATTTTGTGGTCTATGGTTAACACCTTTGTCACAACATTTATGCCTAGTCCTTGTTTACCAACAGTTATCGGTACAGCGATCAATGTATCTAAGGTTTCCAAGGGATACTTAGGAGTAGCGCAAGCTCTCTGGAGTTGTTCTAATGAAACTCACTATATAAGTAGTTTGTCTGTTCCTGAAGTTGTTCCTCAGTTAGAACAAACTTACGCATCCATCTAACTAATATTTAATATCTCAATATTTAATAAGTGCTACCTTGTTAGATTATATCATCACAAGGTAGTGCTTATTATACTAAATCTGGTTTATAGAGTATCATTTTCTGGAGATGGGGAGAGGGTTTAATCTTATTAAGCATCAAATATCTTCAGTAACCGGACTTGGTATTATTTGAGAAGTTAGGGAAGTTGCTATGAGAGGGTAAAGGTTTCAGATATAGCGCTACTCATTAAGGTTTTTGACATCTCTCTATTAGACATCTCCGAAAATAACCAAAGTCTTACTATCACTACCTTTTAAGTTGCGATGTAGCTGCCGCACTTGCTCCCTCCACCAACGCTCAATCGTGAAGGTAGTTACTTTGTATCTAAAAATAGGCATTTGAGATACTTACTATTAATAACTAGCAGAAAAATAGTATCTATATAAATAAATTTATTGTTGAAATATTTGATTTAATTATAGCTATAAAATAAATGTGCATATTCCCAATCTAACAAGTCTACAAATAATCATAATTATCTGTTCATATTTACTTGAGTTCAATCTAAATCTTTCTTGAGCTACTCGGAATATTTTTACTGTCCAGGAATTAAGTGTGCAACAAAAATTCGCATCAGTTGCTAACTCTCTATTTCTTTCTTTTTGTTCTGGAGTTAATTCTTGTTTTTTAGGTTTTTTGTGAGGAGTTTTAATTGATAATTCTCCTTCATCAGCTCGATCGCCATTAAATTTTTGATTTTGGCTCAATCCTTTTTGAGATTCACGAAACAATTTTACGCCGCTTTTAGGTCCTGGTTTACCTGCTACAACATCAACAATATTTTTACCGTCTGGTCAAACGATTAATTGATTTTTTCGTGTATGGTTTTTCTTCTTCCCTGTTGGAATATTTTTTCTCAAGAATGATATTCCCCTGGTCTTTCTATAGCTTGTGCCTCTTATACCAATTCCCAAAAGCATTGCTATACTTATATGGCACTTCAGTTATTAAGTAATTAACACATACATAATCATTTTTTGCGAATAATATGCCAGTTAATGTTTATTATTATTATGTTTACTCCTCCAAACACTTATCACACTTCCCAGACTTCTCCACCCAATCAGATATAGCATTCTTTTTGAGAAATGGTATTACAGAGGAGCTACGCTTTCACGGCTATCAACTATTAACTCAAACCCTGTTAAAAATTCTTTAATTATTTCGTATTCATTAGAGTTTTTTTGACTTGTTCAAGTAAACTTGCTGGTAGTAGTTACCCCAAAACAGGAAATAATTAAACGTATCATTAGCTGTTGTTTCACTCACTCCAAACTGGATACCAAGTAATTGAAATGTTGTTAATTATCACCAATATATTAGAGTCAGTAATATTTGTTCTTTAAAAGATAACTTTGTTTGACGACCACCTCCTTTTTTGATAATTATTGTCTTTTTTAATTCCGCTTCTGAATGGCCTTGCGTGTGTAAGGCGATCGGTTGCTTTATTAGCTGTTTTAATTGGTTGTAATTGAGACCAACTAATACCTGTACTTCCTGGAGATGTTTCTCTATATACCCTAATACTGAATCCATGTTCTTAATCTTTACAAAGGCTGATTAAATATTATTTTACGAGATTATATTTATATTTCGGAGATGTCTATGATGTCTATTAGCTTCTGGAACTATTGCCTATTGCATTTCGGTGTTGGTGATGCGTGGCTATAATTATGTATTAATTTTCCATTAATGTGGCGTTGCCTAACTATTAACATTGAGCATTTTATATTTGGCAAAATTTAGGTATCATAGCTTGATTCACCAACGCCGCATTTCAATCAGGGGTAGTCCTGCATGGTAATGGTGAGGATATATATTTTTTAATTTATCCGACACTTCCCATCTCCCTATCCCCCCATCTCCTCATTTCCCCACACTCCCGGTGCTTCCTTTACTATTGCTGTGCACCACCACCCAATCAGGTTTATTGGGATAATAAAAAAAAGGCGTTGCATATTTGCCAATTGGAGTTATAGTTTTGGAGAAATAGGAAGTAAAAGATGGGATTTACCTTTTGTGTAAAGATTCATCCCTTGGTTCAGCAACGCCAAAAAAAATGTACTCCTATTTAAAAAATATCTATTTTGATTTGATCGGAAAGTAGTGGTAAGTAGTAAAATAGATGAAAATGGATAACTATCTAAAAAATGCAAGACGAAATACTAGCTAAAGAACGAAAATTTCACGATATATGGGCATCAACTATTGATATTGAAGGTATTCGAGTAGTTGATTATTTTGAAAGTTGTACCGCACCAGAAAACAGATTTATCATCAAACAAATGAGAGATTTAACAGATAAATACTTGTTAGATTTAGAATGTACTCCTATTTAAAAAATATATCTATTTTGATTTGATCGGAAAGTAGTGGTAAGTAGTAAAATATATGAAAATGGATAACTATCTAAAAAATGCAAGACGAAATACTAGCTAAAGAACGAAAATTTCACGATATATGGGCATCAACCATTGATATTGAAGGTATTCGAGTAGTTGATTATTTTGAAAGTTGTACCGCACCAGAAAACAGATTTATCATCAAACAAATGAGAGATTTAACAGATAAATACTTGTTAGATTTAGAATGTACTCCTATTTAAAAAATATATCTATTTTGATTTGATCGGAAAGTAGTGGTAAGTAGTAAAATATATGAAAATGGATAACTATCTAAAAAATGCAAGACGAAATACTAGCTAAAGAACGAAAATTTCACGATATATGGGCATCAACCATTGATATTGAAGGTATTCGAGTAGTTGATTATTTTGAAAGTTGTACCGCACC
>NZ_JAAHGT010000157.1:0-1475 GCF_010672385.1 Okeania sp. SIO2F4 | reverse complement strand
GGATAACTATCTAAAAAATGCAAGACGAAATACTAGCTAAAGAACGAAAATTTCACGATATATGGGCATCAACCATTGATATTGAAGGTATTCGAGTAGTTGATTATTTTGAAAGTTGTACCGCACCGGAAAACAGATTTATCCTCAAACAAATAGGAGATTTAACAGATAAATACTTGTTAGATTTAGGTTGTGGTGCAGGAGAAAATAGTGTTTATTTTGCCAAAAAAGGAGCGCGGTGTTTAGCAACAGATTATTCTCCAGGAATGGTAGATGTTACTATTAATTTGGCGGAAAAAAATGGTGTAAAAGTTGAAGGAAAAGTTATGGATGCTATGGCATTAGAATTTCCCGATCATACTTTTGATTTTGTTTACGCTTCCAACTTACTTCACCATTTACCAAATCCGACATTAGCTATTAGGGAAATGCACCGAGTTCTTAAACCTGGTGGCAGAGCTTGTTTTTGGGACCCGTTGAAACATAATCCAGTTATTAATGTTTATCGACGCATTGCGACAAAAGTGAGAACTGAGGATGAAACACCTCTAGATATTAATATTGTTGATTTTGTTAAATCTCTCTATTCAGAAACAGCTTATGATACTTTTTGGTTAGCGACTCTATGGATTTTTCTCAAGTTTTATTTAATTGAAAAGGTTGACCCAAATAAAGAACGTTATTGGAAGAAGATTATTATTGAACATCAGCGTTTAGAACCAATGTATCGTAGATTAGAAAAGTTGGATGTGGTGTTGAAAAAGTTACCTTTAATGAAAAGATTTGCTTGGAATTTAGCAGTAGTAGCTACTAAGTAGAGAGTTTTGGGAGGGTGGGAAGTCTGGGAAGTGTGGGAAGTGTGGGAAGGGTGAGAAGTTCACAGCCATGTAAAAATTAAGATGTGTGGGAAATGTGGAGAGTTAGTCAAGTAACCAATCATCAGGATGGGTAATCATCTTGACTAATCTACTGAGAACTTGATTGTAAGTTTCATAAAGTTCTCTTGCTTTTTCAACTTTAATGTACTGACATTTGACTGCAAATTTTAACCAAACTTGACCCTCTGCGACCTCTGCTTCACAGTCATTTAATTTAGCAACAAAAGCAGCTTTATATCTGCGTTTTCTCTAAACTTCTGCCATATTTGCACAGACTGAACGAGAACAACGGCGAATTTGGTCAGTCAAAAAGTATTTTTCTTCTACTGGGAACTTTTTAGACTGCTCAAAAATTTCCATCGCTACTGAGAATGCCAATTTATAAATAGCTAAATCCTCGTGAGTTCTAAAATACTTTTTACCTTTTTCTTCCATTTTAAAATTTAATCACAACTATTTCCCTCACACCTCCCACACTTCCCACACCTCTTACCCTAATTATCCCTAAAATTACTCTTGTACTAGCACATCGCTTGGAAGAAGCAGCGGCGAAACCGGCTCCTTCTCGTGTGGGAGGAGAAGGGCGCTCCGACCGTG
>NZ_JAAHGT010000156.1 GCF_010672385.1 Okeania sp. SIO2F4 | reverse complement strand
TAGGATACTCTACTATGTTCTTTTAAATCCATGGATTAACATTTCTGATAATGAAGTATGGTTGAGAGTTCCAGCTATTATTTTTGCAGTAGTATCTGTATATTTAATTTATAGATTAGGTAATGACTTTTTTAGCAAAAAAGTTGGTCTTCTTGCAGCATTTTTACTAACTATTTCTCCATTATTTATCAATCATGCTCAAGAAATTAGATACTATACAATGAGTGTCTGCTTGGGTCTTTGTGGCTGTCTTGGTCTAGCACATTCTCTGAAGCAACCAGACAAAAAACTTCCACGATTAATATGGGTTGTAGGTAGAATTTTATCCTTTTATACCACACCTTTAAATGCAGCCTTTTTGATACCAGATATTCTGATTTTATGGCTTAAGTTTAAGTTTAAAATTTCTAGATTAATTAGTTATCTTGTTCTATATTTAACAATTATTGTTGCCACTATTCCTGTAGCTATTTCTGTGAAGAGTGATTCAGGTTCACACCGAGTGATGTTACCAATTCCTGGTGTAAAAGAAATCTTCCGAGAGCTAAGAATAATGACTGTCTTTGCTCACCCTCCACAACCACCTTATATGACATTATTGATTCAAGTTGTAGCTTTAATTGTTGCTACGGTTATTATAGCTGCAATTATTAAAAAACCTCGCACTCAAGAAGTTGTATGGGTAGCTTTATGGGGAATTATACCTGCTGCATCTATTTTTATTTTTTCTCATATATTCTACTCAATATGGAACAGTCGTTACCTAATAATGACTCAGCCATATTTTATACTACTTGTGGCAATTGGCTTTTTTAAGATATTGAATTGGCAAAAAATAATTGGAATCTTGGTAAGTTTCATATATATTTTGGCTGTTAGTTTAGGATTAATAACGTATTATACAAGCTCCCAGCGATACATGGGAGCATTAGATCACTACAGACCAGTAGGACAATTAATTGAAACTCAAGATAGAGAAGGTGATATAATTATGTATTCTACAGTTCATGGTAATTCTTTTTCTCTAACTTACTATTATCGAGGTTTTACACCTATATATCTTGATACAAAGGATAAGAGGTATGAGAGGGAAAAAACAGATAAATCAAATCTTCCAACCTCTTTAAAAAATTGGGTTGAAAGTTTACCTCCTACATACTCACGCATATGGTTTATATATTATGGAGGAGATATGAATACTTTTAAGTCTGTATTTGCAGAGCAATTTACAATTGAATCAGAGGAAATTATTGGTCATGCAAATATATTATTGCTGATTCCTAAGTTGGATAAAAAATGACTAATAGGATGTTAATGTCTGGAAAACAAACAAATAAACTTCGTAAGGATTCAGTTATCAGCACTTAGGCATAAGCTTTTAGAATAAAGTTTTAATTTTAGCTCACTTGATCAATTACTTTTACTTCCTCTAAAAGCAATAGCTGATGGCTGAATACTTACACAATTTAGAGGGGAAAGGCAAAGAGTTAGCAGTTATCAACTCAGTTATCAACTCAGTTAGTTTTGTACTTTATGAAAAAAGTTTTGTCGGGCATTAAACCTTATCTGCGATGGGTTATTTTAGGATTAACTCTATTTTTTCTAGCTAAAACTCTTAAAGACAACTGGGAACAAGTTCTGGAAATTAGGATTAGTGATTCTGGCTGGGTAAGTTTAGGAACTGCTTTTATCATTACAATAATGGCTCATGTATGGTCGGCAGTGGTCTGGTTTGGGATTATTAAAGAGTTTCATCAAAAAGTTAATTTGCGGTGGGCTATTAGAGTATATCTACTGACAAATATTGCCAAGTATTTGCCTGGAAATATCTGGCATTTCTATGGTCGTATTACTGCAACAAAACAAGTAGGAGTACCTGTTGAAATTGCAATTTTAAGTGTATTAATAGAACCACTTTTAATGGCTGCAGCAGCTTTAGGAGTCGCTTTAGTTGGTTCCACTCAAGAAAGTTTGTTTTTACAATTTTTGTGTTTTTTGGCAGTAATTTCTATTATTCATCCACGAATTTTAAACCCAGTAATTAAATATTTAGTTAAAATCAAATTAAAAGTCAAAAAATCTGATTCAGAGGCAGTTACTGAATTAAAATTAGATCGCTATCCCATCAAGCCTTTTGTGGGAGAAATTTGTTTTGTATTGATTCGAGGTTCAGGATTTTTATTCACTATATTAGCTTTCAATTCCATTGAATTGAATCACGTTTTTTTTATATTTAGTGCGTTTAGTTTAGCGTGGTTATTAGGTTTAGTTGTGCCTGGAGCGCCTGGAGGTGTTGGGGTATTTGAAGCAACTGCTTTGGCTTTACTAGAACAGAAATTTTCTCCTGGTATTGTGTTAAGTGCTGTTGCATTTTATCGTTTGATTAGTGTTTTAGCTGAAACTTTTGCTGCTGGTTTGGCTTGGTTGGAGCAAAAAAGTAAAACGTGAAAAGTCAAATTTTTGATAGGTATTTGATACCCCTAAGCAAGCATTTAGCACTATCCATCTTTGCCGAAGACCTCAATGCTAAGGGTCTGACGCAAGGAATGCTACAAAAAGATTGTGTAGATTCGGCCTTTGGACAATTTCTGTCTCTGATGGAATAGGTGTGTTGGAAGCGTAGGGTCTACTTTGCCCGCATTAATCCCAACGGTACCAATCAAATTTGCCCCCAATGCTTGACCATGGTTAGTAAAGGGTTGGAGGTCAGAGAGGATCATTGTCCTGAATGTGGATATCAAACTCATCGTGACCATGCAGCAGCAGAAATGGTTTTACATCGTGGACTAGAAAATGTAGTACCTGTGGACAATCGGGGAACAGAAATAGCCTGTCAAGTCGGTCTGTCGGGGGTCTATGACCTAGATAAGTCGCGTGGGGTAGGAATGCTCAATTGCGAAATTGAGAAGCTCGCGCTATACCTGTAAGGTCAGCGTCGGGAGGATGTCACCTGTGAAACTATTCCGAACACTTGACCCTCAGCACCAGCGCAGTCTAATGATTTTATTCTTGGCTGGCTTATTATTTTGGTCAAGTATAACTACCTTACTGCCTACTTTACCTCTTTACCTAGATCATATAGGAGGCACAAAACAACAAATTGGTTTTGTTATGGGTTGCTTTGCTGTGGGACTATTACTATCACGATTTGTTTTAGGGCCATTAGCTGACACGAAGAGTCGAAAGTTGGTTCTGATGGTTGGCACAAGTGTAGCAGCGATCGCCCCACTCGGCTATTTACTACTCAAGTCTTTTCTTTTGTTAATGGTAGTTCGTGCTTTTCATGGTATTAGTATTGCTGGATTTACAATTGGTTATAGTGCTTTAGTTGCTGACTTGTCTCCTCTTGGTCGCCGGGGAGAATTAATTGGTTATATGAGTTTATGTACTCCAATAGGTATGGCTATTGGGCCAGCAATAGGTTGGTTTTTAGTAGCAGCTACTGGCTATGTGCCTTTATTTGTGGTTTGTTCTACTTTAGGAATGATGAGCTTATTATGTAGTTGTCTAGTTTGGGAACCACATTCAATAGTAGAAAAAAATTCCCACTCCGATCAATTTGAACAACAAAATTTCTGGCAAATATTAGGGAGTCGTAAAGTTTTGGTTCCCGCTTTTGTGATGTTGATGGTAGGTTTAACGTTTGGCACAACTGTTGCTTTTCTACCACTGTATCTCCAAGAGACTAATATTGCTCTGAATGGTGGACTTTTTTATACCGTAAGAGCGATCGCTAGTTTTATCATCCGTATTTTTACTGGACGAGCTTCTGATAGATTTGGTCGTGGCCTTTTTATTACTGTTGGTTTAGTATTTACCTTATTGGGTATGTTAACTTTGTGTACTGCAAAAACTAGCAATATGGTTTTACTGGCAGCTATGTTGGGGGGGTCTTCTAATGGTTTAGTCTTACCAATGATGGTTACTTTGACGACTGATCGATGTCCCACAGATCAAAGAGGCAAGCTTTTCTCTCTTTATATTGGTGGATATGATTTAGGATCAGTTATCGCCGGACCTACTTTCGGTCTTGTTGCTGAACAAATTGGTTATAGAGGTATGTTTGCTGTTGATGCTTATCTTGCTGGTATAGCAATAGCTACATTTATTACTTTGTCAAACAAAGACTTGCCCCATTCCATCAGATTTGCTTTTGGTCAGGGGCAAGATACTTATGCTATTAATAATTAATACGGGCCTGGAGGGATTCGAACCCCCGACCTCATGGTCCGTAGCCACGCACTCTATCCACTAAGCTACAGGCCCTTTTTGTATTTTGCGTTAGATTAAACTTTTTTTGAATCAGTTTTTCTTCCGCACTAATAATTAACTATAGCACAAATTAACAGAATGACAAGGGATTTTTCTAAATTTGAGCAAAATTTAACTCATTTGGACTCTGAGGGTGCAGTTCAAATGGTGGATGTATCTGCTAAAGTGCCTACTGTGCGTCAAGCTGAGGCTGCGGGACAAGTACGGATGTTACTAGAAACTTTTGAGGCTATTGAAGCGGGTAATAGTCCAAAGGGTGATGTTTTGGGTACTGCTAAGTTAGCGGGAATTATGGCAGCGAAGCAAACTGCCCAACTTATTCCTTTATGTCATCCTTTGCCGTTACAAAAGATAGATGTACAGTTAATTCCCGATCCGCAGTTGCCTGGATATCAGATTCGGGCGATGGTGAAGACTAAGGGGGAAACTGGGGTGGAAATGGAGGCTTTGACTGCTGTTTCTGTGGCTGCTTTGACTTTGTATGATATGGCTAAGGCTTTGGAAAAGTCTATTTCTATTGAGTTAATTCGTCTCTTGAGTAAGAGTGGGGGTAAGTCTGGGGATTATATTTCTGAAGCACTTAACACTTAACACTTAACTGGGAACAGTTAGAAAAATATTTCTGAAGCACTTAACACTTAACACTTAACACTTAACTGGGAACAGTTAGAAAAATATTTCTGAAGCACTTAACACTTAACACTTAACACTTAACTGGGAACAGTTAGAAAAATATTTCCGTTGTCTAAGATTTATTATCAGTCCATGTCCTAACCAATTCTTTCTTCGCTATAAAATTGAGGTAGGCAAAATAAATATTGCTGAGTTGCCTTTACAATAATTAAAGAAACCGAACAGTAATAAATTTTTTTAAAAGTATTATGCCTCCTCGTTGGCCTCGCAAACCTGACCGTAATGACCCAGAGTTCCGGAAGTTGGATGACCGAATGAATTTTGCTATTCATGTAGCTATTTTTGCGGCCAGTAATTCTGGTTTATGGTTTTTCCGTAATCTTACAGCAGCAACTTGGCCTTGGGCTATCTGGGTAACAGGTGGTTGGGTGTTTTTATTGTTAATTCATGGGGTATATATTTTTGTTCTTGCAGATTATGCCACTATTTCTAAGGATTCTGGATAAGATAATTTAGAGCGATTATTTAGCTAAAAAATTTAGGTTTAACTATTCTTCTTATGACTATAAAATCAGGTCTCAAGTCTCTCCTGTAAAGGGAACAAAAGAAGAAAATTTAGTATTTCAAACTTCCTACTTTAGTAGGAGGTACTGATAACTGATAACTGATAACTGATAACTGAAATGACTAATGGTAGTAGAACACAAATAATTGAAAGTTTAGCAGCAGAAATAGGGGATAAAGTTTATATTGATATTGCTGGTTGGCATCTCTATTTATCTGATGCGAAACTACATTTAACTTTGGCAGAAAAGTTTTATCCTATTCTGATTGAGGAAGTACCTTCTGAAGGTCAGGTTGTGGAAATATTACATGATGTTCCTGTTAAGTTAGGTGCTGGTAGAAAGGAAGTTCCTTTGATAGATTTATTGCCGATGCAGTGTCAGATTGATTTGATAGAAGTTTTAGCAGAATTTAAACAACAAATTTGATTTGTGTGATTATTTGATTATCTTTAAATAATAGTAATTAGGTTTCTATATTGCTGGAAACCTAATTTTTTATAGGCATTGCTATTGTTTAAAATTGGTATTATTCATGAAATCCCAAACTACTATAGCAATCCGCGCATAGGTTGCGGGTAATCAAAAAGTAGATAAAAAAACCGAAACTCTCACCAGTTAAGTGTCAAGTGTTCCCTCACAGGAGTGCGCGTTCCCTCTCTTGGTCAGCATTCCCTCTCTTGGTCGGCGTTCCCATGGCGCACTTCGGAGCGACTCTGAAAGAGCGGGAAACCTCGCCTGGTTCCGACCGCTTGCGCCTGTAGGCGACGCGGGGTCTGACCGCTTGCGTCTGTCGCACCCCGCGGGGTCGCACCGCTGTTCCCTAAAAGGGGTAAGATTTTTATACACAAATAAAATAGGATTGCTATATATTTTTTGTCATGATAATTCTTATAAAACTTCAAAGCAGCAGAGATTTATACTTTTATAGTAATACAAAGATACTCTTATTATTTTGAGATTAAATTTTTTAATTGGTTACAAAATCAGCAATTCTCAGGGAAATCTCAGGAGCAATTATAATGAAACTAAGTTTAAGATTATAATATTTTTCCTGATTAAGTTTAAATCAAAATATATGAATTACCATGACTACTTTTAATGTTGCCAAGAAATTTATAGAGAGTCGTATAAATACTCTAGTTTTTGTGAAATTCCGTTTGGCAACACTCTTGGTAATAGGAGTAATAACACTATTAACAACTATTATAGTGGCTTGGTTTGCTGGAATTGCTCAAATAGACATATTTTTTACTCAAATTCATTACTTTCAAGAAAATCCACCGATGTGGATACAAGTACCAACAGATAATAGCAAATATTTAGTTTTGCCGACAGTTTTACTATTTTTAATCGCTCAAGGAATTATGAAAATTTCTCCTACACCGAAAACTTGGTCGCGAGTTTTGGTAGTGGGGATTTTATTGGGTTTAACTATTCGTTATTTATCCTGGCGATCGCTCTCTACTTTAAATCTAAATAACCCTATAAACGGTATATTTAGTCTGGGTTTATTAGGTCTAGAAATTGTGACAATAAGTAGTGGTGTTCTAGGTTTGTTGTTGATGTTCAATGTTAAAAATCGTCAAAAAGAAGCAGATTATTTGTCTCAGGCAATTTTAGACAAAACTTTTGAGCCATCTGTGGATATTTTGATTCCTACTTATGATGAGGCAGAGTTTATTTTAGAACGTACTGTTATTGGATGCCAAGCTTTAGAATATGAGCATAAAAAAGTTTATTTACTAGATGATACTAATAGACAAAATGTGAAATATTTAGCAGAAAAATTAGGCTGTGAATATATAACTAGATATGATAATCCTCATGCTAAAGCAGGAAATCTCAACCATGCTATTAGCAAAACAAATGGCGAAATTATTGTTATTTTTGATGCTGACTTTATTCCTACAAAAAACTTTTTAACTCGGACTTTAGGATTTTTCCAAAATCAACAGCTTGCTTTATTACAAACTCCTCAAACTTTTTATAATATCGACCCCATAGCTAGAAATTTAGGTTTAGAAAATATCTTAACTCCAGAAGAAGAAACATTTTACCGACAAATTCAACCTATGAAAGATGGTGCAAATGGAGTTTTGTGTGCAGGAACTTCTTTTTTAGTCAGACGTAAAGCTTTAGAATCAGTAGGAGGGTTTGTAACAGAATCAATTTGTGAAGATTGTTTTACGGGAGTTCTTTTATTAGCTAAAGGTTATCAGTCAGTTTATTTAGAGGAAAAATTAAGTGCTGGTTTAGCTGCGGAAAATATTTCTTCTTATGCTACTCAAAGACTAAGATGGGCAAGGGGAACTTTGCAAGGATTTTTTATCAATTCTAATCCTTTGACAATTCCTGGATTGAGTTTTTCCCAGAGATTGTCCTATTTAGAAACATTTTTTAGTTGGTTTACTAGCATTAGTTATGTTGGTTTTTTGTTGATGCCAATAGCTTATGTTTTTTTTGATGTGATTCCAATTAAGGCTTCTACTGCTGAATATTTATATTTCTTTTTGCCTTATTATTTGGCAAGTTTTACTGTATTTTCTTGGTTAAATTATCATTCCCAGTCATTACTTTTGTCAGGTTTGAATCATACTATTTTAGCTTTTCCTAAAGCAATAACAATAATTCAAACTTTTCTAAATCCATTCTCAAAAAGATTTAAAGTTACACCAAAAGGAATTAAAAGCGATCGCTACTATTTTAATATAAGTTTGTCTTTGCCTTTGGTAATATTTTTAGTGCTAAATAGTGTAAGTTTAGGCTTTAATTTATATGGCAATTATATAAATCCAAGTTGGGAGGTGGGTGAACAGATAGAAAGTTTTAATTTGGGATTATTTTGGAGTGTTTATAATATATTGATGATTTGGGTAGCATTATTAGCGTTAATAGATCTACCAAAGCAAGATATATATGAATGGTTTAATCTGCGAAGGGTAGTGAAGTTAAAAATTGGTAACCAAATATTTTGGGGTACTACTAGACAGATATCGGAAGTGGGTGTTGAGATAGAGATTAATCAGAAAATTCCATCTAATTTAGTAGGAAAAAATTTGCCTGTCAGATTGAAAATTCTTGAGGAAAAAATTTGTTTAGCAGGGAAAATAACGAATATAGAAATGAGTGGAGAATTTCCCTGTATAAAAGTCATATTTGAGGAAGTAAATTTATCTGAGAAACGGCAATTAATAGAATTATTATTCTGTCGTCCTGGTCAATGGCAGCGGCGAGAAGTGCCTGGTGAGTTAAAATCTTTATGGTTATTATTCCGAGTATTTTTGAAGCCAAGATTTATCTTTGAAAGAAGACCAAAAGAGAAAGCAATGGAGGTTGGTCAACTTTAACTTTACTATCCTAGTTTATGGATAATTTTCTAGGAAATTAAATAGTAATGATTTGAAAAGATAAAGTTTATGTAGGTTGGGTTGAGGAACGAAACTCAACATCTTGATGGGAGTTAAAAATCTTGTTTTCTTATTGTACTTAGCTGATAGCAATTCTCTGTAAATTTGCATCTAATTCATTTCTTTTAGCATCTCTTAATGAGGGGGAATTTAGTTAGACTATTAAGTAGAAAAAGTATTAAATTATAAACCGCTATATTTCAAGAGAGATTGAAGGAAAATTAAAAGTATTAGAAAAAAACTGACCTTGACTTTAGCGGTTTATATTCATTATTTATGAAAAAACTAAAACCTGACCACGAGCTAACTAAATATTTATCCCACATTCCGCACGACAATAAATTTCCCTGACTCCTAGAGAAATTTCACAGAAAAATTTACAACTAAAAAAGGATGGCTATAGTTTGGCGATCGCTGTTTTTATTCGACTAATACCTTCGCGAATATTTTCCATGGAATTTGGGTAAGACAATCTTAAATATCTATCTCCAAATTTTCCATAAGCAGTTCTGGGTAATCAGAAAACTCCAATTTTAGCTAATAAATAATCTGCCAGTTTTTACGAACTTATGGATATATTATTTGCCAGCATTCATAGGTGAGCTTGAGTCAGGGAAAACTAACATAACGAGTCAAAAAAAAGAATTAGATTTTCTCCAATCACAAAATCTGAGAATGACAGAGTTTTGTGGGAATAAATCGGGGTAAAATTTCCCTGACTCCTAGAGAAATTTCACAGAAAAATTTATAACTAAAAGAGGATAGCTATAGTTTGGCGATCGCCACTTTCATCCGACTAATACCTTCCCGAATATTTTCAATTGAATTAGCATAAGATAACCTTAAGTATCCATCTCCAAATTTTCCATAGGCAGTTCCAGGTAATAAGGCAACTCCAGCTTCAGCTAATAAATAATCTGCCAGTTTTTCACAATTTATCGGTAGTTGCTTGACATTGGGAAAAGCATAAAATGCACCTGCTGGTTTTCCACAGTTAATACCTGGAATAGAATTTAAACCATCCACAATAACATCTCGTCTTTGCTTAAATTCTGCAAAAATTTCTTTGACAAATTCCTGAGAATTTTTGATAGCTTCTATGCCAGCTATTTGAGTAAATGAACAAGCACAGGAATTGGAATTTAACATCAACTGGTCTAATTTTTCTGCTATTACTTTAGGAGAAACAGAATAACCTAAACGCCAACCAGTCATAGCATAAGTTTTTGAATGCCCATCTAATAAAATAGTGCGTTCTTTCATACCAGGAAAACTGATGATACTGGTAAATTTTGAATCGTACATTAAGTGGGAGTAAATTTCGTCAGAGAGGATATAAAAGTTATGTTTAATTGCCAGTTTAGCTATAGCTTCTAAATATTCGGGAGTTAATGCACTGCCAGTTGGATTATGGGGAGAATTCAGAATCAGTAATTTTGTCTTCTCAGAAATAGAATTAGCTAAATTGTCGATACTAAATTGAAAGTCTAACTCTTCTAATAAAGGTAATGGAATTAGTTTCCCTCCTACTAAATTAATGACTGATTCATAAACAGGAAATCCAGGGTTTGGATAAATCACTTCATCTCCAGGATTTATTAATGCTAAAAGAGTGAAAAATATAACTGGTTTTGCCCCTGGCATTACTACTACTTCATCAGGATTAACTAATATATTGCGAGTTTGAGAAATATGTTCTGCTATTACTTCCCTTAACTTTAATAAACCTGCTGCTGGAGTATAAGTTGTATAGCCATCATTCATAGCTTGGAAAGCAACTTCCCGAATATTTTGAGGAGTCTTAAAATCTGGTTGACCTATTTCTAAATGAATAATATTTCGACCTTGAGATTCTAACTTTTTTGCCTTAGTAAAAACTTCAATGGCAGCATCGCCACCTAAGCCATTCATTCTAGTTGCAAAGTTCATAGTTAAATAGATGATATTTTCTATAGCAATATGATTTAAGTTGTGAGATATTGGAGACTTTTAAGGAACACTTAATTGGAAACAAGGAACAGAGAATAAGAAAAAAACAATATATATGAATATGATAACTTCTCTGTTCCATCCTTTTAAGGAACATCTCAATTCTCACAACTGATTCTTGATTGCTATAGATAATTTTACTATAGTAATTAGTTACTTGACTAGGATACAATCGATAAAATTAGCTATATAGCGATCGCCTAATGATTTATGAGATATTTTCAAATATTTAAGTATTTAAGATGAATCAAAATCCTTTTATATTTTGACGGGCGTGACTCAGTGATTTCTAATTAACTAATTACTGAAAAAATTAGGCGATCGCTACTTCATTAAAGTTGTTTTGTAAAAGAAGTTGAGCCAGCAAAATATATCTCTATCTCATTTTCGATTATGATTGAAAGTGTTTGGTAGTTTAGGGTAAGTATCTTAAGTTAAAAAAGGAAGATTTAGTTATGGCTAAAACTCGTTTTAGTGTTGATGTTTTTTGAGAATGATAGAAAGTTTATTTCTATATTTTATAAAGGCGAGCGTAACTCACCGCAAAAGTTTTCAAGGTACTGAATTTCCTTAGCGATCGCTGACTTAAATTATATTTCAATAATTTTGTCTTTCTCGGTTCCCTATATTTTTTATATTTGCTTGAAAAAGCATCCATTATCTATCCCATTAAATCAAAAAAATGACTCTAAAAATTAACAAAAAGTTACGACCAAAACCCATAGTTATTTTACTAATTATTACCATAACTTTAGGAATAGGATTCCGCTTTTTTAACCTGAATAAAAAAGTCTATTGGCATGACGAAGTATATACTTCTTTAAGAGCTGCGGGTTATGAGGCAAATGATATTTCTCAATTGTTTCAAAACCAAATTATTCCAGCTAAACAACTACAAAAATATCAACAAATTAAACCGCAAAGCACGTTCAAAGGAACTCTCAAGTCTCTCACAATTGAGAATCCCCATCATCCACCCTTATACTATTTTATGGCTCGATTATGGATGCAAAAATTTGGCGGTTCCCTTACTGCATCTCGTAGTTTACCAGCATTAATTAGTTTGTTATCTCTACCATTAATATATGTTCTAGGTTGGCAACTTTTTAAGTCTCATTTAACTGCTTTACTTGGCACTACATTTTTGGCTTTATCCCCTGTTGAAATTTTATTTGCTCAAACAGCAAGGCAATATAGTTTAGTTACTGTTTTGACTATTTGTAGTGGTATTTTCTTATTGCAAGTTTTAGATTCTCGGAGTTGGAAAAAGTGGGGATTATATACTATTGTTTCTGCCATCGGTTTGTATATCCATTTGTTTTTTTCTTTAACTCTTATCTCCCATGGAATATTTGTAATTAGCAATTGGTTGCTGTCAAATTATGTAGCAAATATTTCCTCTGAAAAAAAATCTAATTTATCAATATTTCAACGTTTGATTCAAAAGTTACCTCTGGATTTTTTCATTGCTTCAGTAGGAATAATAATTCTCTATCTTCCTTGGATAGTTATAGTAATTAATAATTTGCAACAAGTGTATGATGCAACAGATTGGGCGAGAGTATCAGTAACCTTAGATTTTTTAATCAAAAGGTGGATTTTGAGTTTTTCATGCTTGTTTATTGACCTAGATTTTGGTTTTAATAATATCAACACATATTTACTCAGATTGCTATTTTTAATTATTATTATTTGGGGGATTTATACAGTTTGTCGTTCTTGTAATCTTTCCACAAAATTATTTATCCTGACTTGTATTTTTATACCTTTTATGATATTAGTAATACCAGATTTAGTATCGAGTGGAAAACGCTCTGCTATCACCCGTTATCTAATTCCCTGTTTTCCGGCAATATATTTATCAGTTGCTTATTTATTAGGAAGGTATTTAGATAGGGAATATTCTACTTTATTCGGAGAACAAAAATACTGGCGAGTAGTTTTAACAATATTGTTAACTGCTAGTATTGCATCCTGTACTGTCAGTGCTTTTTCTGATACTTGGTGGAGTAAAGTTCCTAGCTATCATAATCCTGAAGTTGCCAGAAAAATTAATGCTAGTGACTCCCCAATATTATTGAGTGATGTGGGTGATAATTATACTAATATGGGAGATCTGATTTCACTCAGTTATATATTAGATGATGATGTACGAATGTTGTTATTGAGTAATTCGCCTAACTTAGAAATTGTTGAGAATGAGTCCGAAATATTTGTATTTCGATCCTCTGAAAGACTGCGCAAAGTAATGGAAGCAAAGCAATGGGAATTTGAGTCTATTATTGCACATGGGGAACTTTTGCAAGTGAGCAAAAGGTCAGGGCTATTTCATTCTACAATCAAGTGAGGATTTTACTAGCTTTTAGAGATTGGTTGATATAACCTTCAATCCTGGAAAAGGCATATTTTCGTGGTTTGCACAAAAAGTCAAAAATTAGAACGAAATAGCCCTGGGAAAAGATAACAATGAAATTATGGCAAAACTATTAATTCAAAATCATATTATGTCTACTATTAGTATCGCTATGTTAACCATAAGTTAGTGATAATCAAGTATTTGTTTGCTAGCACTAAAGTATCAAGTTAAAGTTATAGAAAACGGGTTTGTATTAGATACCCTACCATGAGGAATTATTGGCTTTACTTTTACTGCTAGTTTGATTGAAAAAATGGGAATAAATTTAATATTTGTTTTGCAAGAATTAATTTTAATTGTTGCCGTTTGTTTGTTAATTCCTCAGCAATACTGGAGACAAAAATTCTAGTTCCTGTTATTCTAGGGCGACCTCTACAAATGTTTGATATTGAGACAATTAATGTGCCAATATTTCTCATAAGTAGAGAGACAAAAAAATGGGCGTTGCTGAATAAAAGTATGATTTTACAGGAGTAGGAATTAGAAGCTAGAAAGGATTCCTTTTTCCTTCACA
>NZ_JAAHGT010000155.1 GCF_010672385.1 Okeania sp. SIO2F4 | reverse complement strand
TTAATTATAGCACAATTAAATTTGGTGCGCAATATGTTAAAACGAGAAAGAAATAGCGTTTCAGACTTAAAGGTACATTTGGTCTGTGTAACCAAGTATAGAAAAAATGTGCTAACAGCAGAAGGACTAAAATTAATCAAAGATTCATTTGAGACTGTAGCTAAAAAAATGAACTTCAAAATATTAGAGTTTAACGGAGAAACCGACCATATTCATGTAGCTATAGAATATCCACCCAAACTATCTGTATCTCAAATAGTTAACCATCTCAAAGGTGTTTCTAGCCGACTATATGGAGCAGCAGGATATAAAAAACCTCACAAAACTTCATTGTGGAGTCCTTCATATTTTGTAGCTTCTGTTGGAGGCGCTCCACTTCAAACCCTTAAACAATACATCCAAGGAGGAAAGTCCCCCTTTTAGGGGGAGGCTTGAAACCCATTTTTTCGGTCAAATAGCTGTCCTCAATGCCTGTCCAAATCCAGATATTCTTGTCAATAATCCAGGTTGTTTCCCTTCAGGTGATTTTTCAGATTGGAATAGAAAAGACTATATTAATTCTGTAATCGCAAATACAATTACATCTATTGAAATGATTGAAGCCACCATCAATGGAATGATCGAACGTAAATTTGGTAGGATTGTTAATATCACTTCTAGAACAACCAAAACGATAGTTGAAGGATTGGGTTTGTCAGGCGCAGCCAAAATTGGTCTTATTGCATTTGTTGTAGATATTTCTCGTCAAAGTATACGTAATAATGTTACTATAAATAATCTTTTGCCTGGTTCATTTAATACAAATACTTTGGAATCATTTATAGAAAAAAGAGCTGATAAAATAGGTCAAACAAAAGAAGCAGTTAAAGCAAAAATGATAACTAAAAACCCTGCAGGTCGATTTTGTGAAGCGAGTGAATTAGGGGATTTATGTACATTTTTATGTAGTGTTCAAATGGGATACATTACAGGTCAAAATTTTCTTATAGATGGTGGAACATATCCAGGAATCTTTTAAAATTAGAGTAATATTTGATGTAGGGTGGGTATTGCCAAAAGTGAACTTATGTAGGAATATAACTTAAATTGTGAGATATTGGATATTTTTAGGGAATAGGTAAGAAAGAAAAAACTGTATCTTATACCAATTGCATATCAAAATTTTCTTATAGATGGTGGAACATATCCAGGAATCTTTTAAAATTAGAGTAATATTTGATGTAGGGTGGGTATTGCCAAAAGTGAACTTATGTAGGAATATAATTTAAATTGTGAGATATTGGATATTTTTAGGGAATAGGGAAGAAAGAAAAAACTGTATCTTATACCAATTTCATAAAATATTGCTACAGTCACGACACAGGGAACAGGGAACATATAACAGGTATGGAATGAAAGAAAAAAAGAAGAAAAAAAGAAGAAAAAAAGAGTAAAAAAGGTTGAATTTTTACAATTTATGGAATTTATAATTTTTTATTGTAGGAATAAATCATAAATTAAGATGTAACTGCCTATGCATGAATTTGGTATTATTTCTAGACTTTTAAGGAATAGTCAAATTATGACATCTAATTCCTGATTGCTATAGTAATAGTAAACTCCACCAATAGAGCATTTGATATTGACGACAGCCGAAACGCAGAATTAGCTATAATTATGAAAAACAATTGGCAGTGATTATGAGCTACTGTATTAATCCTAATTGCTCTGACCCAGAAAATCATAATAATCCTTTATATTGTACAGCTTGTGGCTCAAAATTATTAATAGAAGGGCAATATCAAGTTGTCAAAAAACTTAGCGAAGATCGTGGGGTAGCTATCTACGAAGTACAAGTACAAGGAGAAGAAACTACTGAAATTCTCAAAGTATTACATATAGATCGTCAAGAATTTATTTCTCAATTTCAACAACAAGCGAAGGTATTAGCAGAACTTAATCATTCTGGAGTTCCCCAAGTAAAACCTGGTGCATATTTTACATTTTTGCCGAGAAATAGTAATCAAAAATTACACTGTTTAGTTATAGAAAAAATTCCTGGAGAAAACCTACAAACTTGGTTAGCAAAAAACAATTCACCTCTTAATCAAGAATTAGCTCTCGAATGGTTAACTCAACTCATAGAAATATTAGACTTATTACACAAAAAACAATTTTTTTATCAAAATATTCAACCGAGTAATATTATTCTGCGCCCCAATGGGCAATTAACATTAACTAATTTTTCTCTAGAATTACAGTCAGCAGAATCAGATTTTGTTGCCCTAGGATATACCTTTATTTACTTGTTGACTGGTCAACTGCCATCGACATTCTTAAATTCTGATACTAATACATTAAACTGGCGAAGCCAACTTCCTAATATTTCACCAAAATTAGCAGATTTTATTGATTATTTAATCTCACAAAAACAGGAAAAAAATACTCAGATACTCTTACAAAGATTAGCAAGGTTAAAAGATGATTCATCTCAACCATTAATTTCCCAAAAATCTTATCCAGTTAAGAGAAAGTTATTCTTAGGCACTGCGATTTTATTACTGGGATTAGGTGCAATTCAAACTTTTAGTCATTTCCAACAGAGATTAAATCCTGAACGAATTTCTCCAGAAAATCAGCAAAGGCAAATTGAATATGACAAACTAGAGAAACTTTTTTCTCAAAATAAAGGAAAATTTATAGTAGGAGGAATAACTTTAATCCTAGCGATAGGAGGCAGTCATTTTGTTGGTTATTTTCGGATTCATCCCAAATATTTAAGGTTAAGTTTGCCAAACGGAATTTCCTTAGAAGAAACTTTGAGTACAGATTCAGAAAGAGTTTATTCTGTAGTTATTAGTCAAGATGGAGAAATTTTAGCTTGTGGTAATGGTGATGGTACTATTCAAATTTGGCATCTGGAAATAGGAGAAGAATTAGAAATAGAAGAATTAGGCATAATTGAAGGTCATACTAATGATGTAGTAGCGATCGCTATTAGCAAAGATGGAAATATATTAGCTAGTGGTAGTTATGACGGCACTATTAAAATTTGGCATTTAGAAACAGAAACAGAACTAACTTTACAAAGTCATTTTATGCGAGTTACTTCTATTGCTATTAGTCCTGATGGAGAAAAATTAGTGAGTGGCAGTAGCGATGATTCGATTAAAATTTGGCATATACCTACAGGGAAAATGCTACATACTTTCCGGGGTCATTCTGACAGTATTTATGCAGTTACTATTAGTCCGGATGGAAAAATTTTAGTTACAGGTAGCCACAATAATATTAAAACTTGGAATCTCGAAACAGGAAGAGAAATTGACACATTAGTCGGTCATCACGGCAGAATTTTATCTGTTACTGTTAGTCCTGATGGAAATAAAATAGCTAGTGGTAGTACCGATAAAACTATTAAAATTTGGCAGCTAGAAACAGGAAAACTTTTACGCACTTTACGCGGTCATGCTAATGAGGTTAATTCTGTAGTTATTAGTCCGGATAATCAAACTTTAGTTAGTGCAAGTAACGACCATACTATCAAAATTTGGCATCTAGAAACAGGGAAACTTTTACGCACTATTAGAGGACATTCTCGGTGGGTTAGTTCCGTTGCATTTAGTCCTGATGGAGAAATTTTAGCTAGTGGTAGTTTTGATCAAACTATTAAACTTTGGAAATTGGGATGAGAAGATTTCAGTTATCAGTTATTGGTTAAAAGAATGTAGTCTATTCTGAAAAAAAATTAAACTTTCGTTCCTAATTTTATGTCCCCCGTAAAATTCTATTTATGCTACTATTAAGTATCAGGACTTATACCAATTTTATAAATGTTTGTTACAAATGGTAGGGACGTTTCGCTATGCGACATGAAACGCATTTTTGTTATGCAACGTCCGTACAGAAGAAGGAATAAACAAGAAGGAAGAAGGGATAAAAAATGAAAAAAAGAGGAAAACAATAGATATAACTATCTAAAATAAATTGGAGCCGCTATTTTCCAGCACATCCGATCGAGAGCCACTTTTTTGTAGCATTCTTTTTTCAAATTGGTATTACGCAAATTTACTATATATAGAGTTTAAAAACTATAACGTTATAGTTTTTAACGCTATATATATGGTTTCTGTGTAAGTCCTAAAGTATATTAAAATCCAGTAACGGTTACTTACAAAAAAAATCAGGTAACTGAAATGACATTCATAAAAGAAACAGAAATTATTTATCCAGAAAGTGACGGTTTACCCTTGGCAGACAACACCATTCAATTCCGTTTTATTACTACTATTGTGGGAGGTATTGCTGGTATCTATAAAGATAACCCTAATGTTTTTATTGCTGGAGACTTATTTTGGTATCCCAAAGAAAGACAACCTTGGGTAAAACAAGCTCCCGATGCCATGGTAGTTTTTGGTCGCCCTCAAGGAGATAGACGTTCCTACAAACAGTGGGAAGAAGAGAATATTCCTCCTCAAGTAGTATTTGAAATTGCTTCTCCTAGCAACACTATTACTGAGTTGGAAGTAATAAAGTTAGAGTTTTATTCTGAATATGGAGTGGAAGAATATTATGTGTACTATCCAGAAACTGGGAGATTAAAAGGATGGTGTCGTCAAGGAGAAGAGATGATTGAAATAGAAGAAATGGAGGGTTTGGTAAGTCCGAGAATCGGAATTCGTTTTGAAAAGGAATGTAAAGAATTAGAAATTTATCGACCAGATGGGGAACGTTTTGGCACTTATTTAGAAATTCTGGAGCAGAAAGAACAGGAAAGACAAAATGCCGAACGGGAAAGAGAAAATGCCCAATGGGAAAGAGAAAATGCCCAACGTGAAGCAACTGCACGTCAACAAGTTGAACGAGAAAGAGATTTAATTATTCAACAGCAGCAAGAAGCTATTCCTCGTTTATTAAGTATGGGTTTAACTGCCGAACAAATTTCAAATGCTCTTTCCTTACCTTTGGAAGTAGTACAGAAGTTTATAGATACAGATATTTAGTTCATCCAAAAATGAAAATGTCTAAGTAACACTAACTTTCACTGCTAGCTTGCCTTGCGACCAAGCATTAATGCGATGAGCGCAAGACCTCCTATAATAGAAGGTTCTGGAGTTGACATTGGTTCTGTCGGAGCTGTTGCATCTGGTTCAGAGGCAGCTCCCCAAATATTCTCTGAATTCAAGCCTGAGATTTTCCTCACGAAAGTTCCAGCACCAGTTTCTATATTGAGTGCAAGTTGATTTCCATTTGCAGTATAGCCAAATAGGGTTCCATCATCACCAAAAGCAAGACCATAAACTGTGCTGAAACCAATATTACCAACCTTTGTGGCTGCACCATCTTGTGTAATACTCCAGAGCGAGTCTCCGCTAGAAGTTGCCCAAAACAAATTGCGAGCTGCATCAAATACAATATCCCCACTACTTGAGAAACCTGAGATAGAAGATATAAGCGATGCTTTTCCAGAACTGGTGTTAATAGAGTAGAAACCTGAACCACCTGAACCGTAGAGAGCGCCATCATCGGTAAAACCTAGTGCATTAAGAGTTGCTCCTAAATTACCAACGTAGTTATATGTTCCTGTATCTAAATTTACAGAATATAGTTTGCTGAAGGTAATACCCCAGAGTTCGTCGAGAGGATCGAGAGCAATATCAGTAAAAGTTGGGGTTGATGCAAGCTGAGTGTAAGACCCAGTTGAGTCATCGATGGCGCCGATTTGATTACGGTTCGTTGACACATAGAAAGTTCCAGCTTGAGCAGAGGTTGTCAGTGTAGATGTAGCTGCGACACTTAACAGTAAACAGGATAGTAATTTTTTCATAGAGTTATAGATTTGTTAATATTTCAAGCATTTGAGCGATCGCTCTAACAGATACTGATAGATAAACCCAATTTTTCAACTAGAGTTCCTAAATTTGGCTTGTTGGGTTCCGCTTCTCATTTCTCCAAAAATACTGATTTAGGAAAATCAGCATAAGGGTTTGCTAACCTTTTATAGAAATGTTTATTAGAGTATTGCCAATTTTTGACTTGTATAAGTCAGTCTCAGCAACTTAAATTTGTTTTAAATTATGCCTGAAAACTTTTGAACTTACTATAGAGAAAATACTTGATTTTTTCATTTTTTTTAAACTTGCAACTCCATAATATCCCTGTTAATTGCTGAAGAAAGTAGTGAGACTTGCACAAATTTTACTTAGACTTTTGGAGGGTGACTCACAAACCAGGAGTAGCCAAACAAACTAAGCAGATAATTTGTTTTAGTGATGGTAAAGTTGTTAATTATAACTTAACTTCTGAAAACCTGCATAGTGGGAGTTAATATATTTTCTGGGCATAAAAATGATTGAAAGTCATTCTAGGCAAGGGAATTACGTCAAAGCCCTAAAAATGGCTAGAACTCTTGTTCATTAATGGATAATGGATATCTGCTTTATCTTCTACGCTTTTATAAAATACTAATCCTATCTCTTTAGCAATCTTTTTTGCTTTTTTCAGATACTTGTGAGCTTGTTGCTGTTGTTCAGGATTAACTTGTAAAATAGTTATACCCAGATAATAGTAATTATCGGCTTGCATAGAGAAAAATTCAGTTTCTCGCAGTAACTCTTCTAACTGTCTATATTTTGCTAGAGCTTCTGAATATCGACCTTGAGTATAAAGCCAATTAGCATAACATTTCAGCGGATAAGCTCTTGACCATTTTTCGCCTTGATTGACAGATAAATCTAAGGCTTTTTTATAACATTCTTGTGCTAATTGTATTTGCTTTTTGCCAGAGTAATAAGTTGCTAATTCTAAAGCTAATAAACAATGTTGATTATTATCTTCTTGTTTGAGTAATCTTTGGGTTAAATCTAAAACCTTCTTAGCTACTTCAAAAGATTTCATTGCATTAAAACATCTAGCAATATTCCAGAGAATATTAAACTTTTTAATCCGGTCTCCCAGCTCATTTTGATTATATTTTTGAAAGAATGTTTGAACTTCCGCTATTTGCTCAATTTGAGGATTAAATAGTAATCGAAATAGTTTTTTCAACTCCCTTTTCAACTCTTGAGTAATGCCACCGAGTTTGGCATAAGCTGCTGCTGCCAGGAAATAACGTAAAGCTTTTCTAGGTCTATTTTTTTCCAAATAAACTGCTCCTAAACCATAAACTGCCAGAGCTTGCCAATAATTTTTACCTGAATTTGAGGCAATTTTATTAGCTTGTTGACAAGCAACTTCAGCCTTGTGTAAATTCCCTTGATAACGATAAGCTTTACCTGCTATTGAATAAGCAGAAATCCGAGCAAAAGTAACTTGTTCCTCTGACTCAGATTTTTGGCTAGTAATGGCGAGAATTTGCTCACTAATTTTCAGTGCTTGGCTATTCTTACCAACTTCTGAATAAATTGTTCCTAGAGGAATAAAAAGGAGAGATTTTTTTATTCCTGATAAGCGATCGATAATTTTTTCACTACTAGAAATAAACCGCGACATATTATTCCACAGATTAGCTGTACCCCGAAGATTTTCAATTTTATCTGCGCCTAAAACCTGAAACAATAAAACATTACAACACTCCTCAAAATCTCCCATAACTGCCAAATGTTCAATAGCTTCAAAAACATATTTCAGAGATTTTTCCGAGTCAACTTTTTCAGCTTCATAGAGTTCGAGATAAAATTGGGCAGCAGCGCGGTTAGCCAACAACCATTCCTTAGACTGCTGCTTTTCATTGCTAATTTCCTCCTTCAACCTTTCCTTAGCTTTAGCTTGCATTACCGGATGGAGGTAATAACCACCGTCATCCCATCCAATTAACGCGCGATCGCGTAAAGCTTTAATGACTCTTTCTCGACGGGATATTGGTACATCCCACAACAAACATAAAAGCGCTCCTTTTGGTAAAGTAGGAATTTCTTGATAGCGGTAACATCCTAAGCGACAAAGGAGTTGATAAGCTTGGTGATAATCACCCTTGAGTTTGTCAAACTGCCCTTCAATCAGGTTTTCCAAAGTAGGGTCGAGCAGTAAGTCGTGGCGATTTTCTTGCCAATATGCGTGTAAATTTCCCTCAAAGTCGAGGCGAATAGCATTGGCAAGAATACACATTGCTTCAGCATTACCAGCATAACCGTGGTGCATTTCCTTTAAAGCAGCAGTATCTATCTCCACCTGGTGACTGCAAAAAAACTCTTCCCAAGCGACCTCACTCAACCCTGCCAAACGATAAATTTCTACCAGAAAACTAGATTCAAATAATTGTTCGCGACTGGTGAGCAGGGTGACAGAGTTTAAACTGGGGTTTGCTAGCATCCTCAATAATTCTGCGTAACAGCGATGCTGAGAAATAAAACTACCTCTTTGCAACGCTGTTTCCAGACGGTCAATGAGTATGCCAATCTTTTGTTTACTACTTTGGAGTTTACGTCGCAACCGATCTAAAGTAATCCCAAATTCTCTTCCCGGCTCTTCTCCAAAATAACATTGCAACCATTCCTCTATTACCAACTCCACCGAGATAATATTTTCTCTCTCCATCGCAATATGCAATTTGATCGTCAAATCAAACCCTTGAGTATCAAAAAAGTAGCGAGCTAAAGTAGTTTTACCTATACCCCCTTCCCCTTGAATGAGAATCAATTTAGCCCCTTGAGCAATGAGTTGGTTAAGGTCATTAATAGCCTCTTCGCGTCCGACAAAATTGGAGTCTGGAACTATAGGTCTGCTTTGTTCGACTACTTCTTGCCAATTAACATTGACAGCTTCACAAATATCTTGAAAAGTTTGTTTTTTAATTGGTTCTCTGCGCCAAAACCTCCTCAAGGTTGCTTCGGAGGTATAAGCAACTTGTAACCATTGGGGAGCAGCTTTCGTCCAGTTTTTCCTGATTCTAGCCTGCTCCACTATTTTTAGTCCTTGTGGAGATGCTCTGAAGCCCATAATTTTTACTTCCGACTGTGTTGATATGGCAAGATTCTGCTCATGCCTAGTTATTTGGTAGTGCCCCAGGGTAGTTCAAGACTTGAACTTTGCGAGATGATTATGTTGTCTATACTACTTTAAGTTTACGGTTTTGCTCAGTTGTGCAGGGTAATTGTAAACAAATTTAACAATTTGAATAGGTAACTGAACAGATTGAATAGGTAATTGAACAGATAGGTGAACAGAAAAATGAGCGATCGGGGTGGGATGGCTTCTGTATTGTTAAGAATAATGGGAATTAGACAAAATAGAGTCATAAAATAGTCTCAGGTGTTCGGTAGAACAAAAAAAAATTGCCCTATTTAGAAAGATTCAAAATGAACAAGTTTTCAATTAAAGGTTTGCTAGGTATTTTGACTTTATTAGGAGCAACTCAATCTCCTGTACAAGCAGCAACAATGAAAGGATGGTTTGAGATTAGTGGTAAAGCGTCCTACTATGGCAATACTAAAGCTGATATCTATGCCTCTTACAATATAGAGAAAGATAGTCAAGATATGTTTAAATCTGGCACAATAAAATTCACCCAAAAAGATGCAGAAAAAAATAGTTTTGATAAATGGAATGGATGGGAAACAAAAGATATAAAAATAACAGATGTCAAATTTGGTAACTATTGGAATATTGAAAAAATCACTTTTAAAGACACTATGTTTGACCCCAAACCTCCATCTAGTTTTATAGATATGGGGATTGAAGGTATGATTGATGTGCTAAAGCAAACAGGCACTATTACTGATAAATACACAAGAAAAAAAGATAATCGAGATTTCTCACACACTTTTATGATTGATAAGATTAGCAATACAGATTTTGCTAATAAAAATAGACCTAGTTTTCCTCCTGTAGGAAATCCTAGTGGAACGCCCGAAGATAGTCCAATGTTAAGTGTTCCTGAACCCACATCAACCCTAGGACTACTAGCATTAGGTAGTATTGGTGCAGGTTCAATGGTCTTAAAACATCGCCAAAAACGCTAAGAGACTCTTTGTAAAGTTGTGTAAGGGAAAGCGTTGGCGGAGCCTAGCGGCAGCTGTATCGCCTTTTGAATTGTAACAACTTGGTTATTTATCCGGTGAGTTTGCACTCTGCACAACCCAATTTACAAGGGGTAAAAACACTTCATAATTCTTTACAAACAACCTCTAAGGGAGCTAAAAAAAAACCCAATAAATAACTTTGTGAGAAACCTGCTACATTTCTACTGATCTGGCAGGCTTAATTTCTGGCAATAGATTTTTATTGATTTTCTCAAGTACGATTGCTGATCTTATAGGGTGCGTTAATGAAATGTTCTGACTCAACTGCATGGTGGTAAATGGTGGGAGGTTTCTGGTAGAGGCGATCGCTACATACTAAAAACCGAAAGATAATAAACTGAAAATTGCCGAGATTGTTAATATTTCTTTCATGGTGGGCAATGGTTTGTGAGAATAATTTAGATGTTATTACTGGCTATTTTTGGCAAGACAACTTCCAGTAACGCAAGAAACTTCAATTAAATAGTCAACTGGAACAAAATTAGAAACCACGAAAGTGTATTTGCCTGTCTGCTCTAAAGCTAATTCAAATCTGACACCATGTGAGCTTTGAGAAGCAAGAGTCTTTCCTTCGGGATCGATGACTTCAACTATATTTTCATTGTCATTTCCAACATCAGAAGGATTGACACTACTAACTCTAAAGATTATGCGATCGCCAGCAGTCCCTTTGAGACGAAAAATATCGGAATCTCCGCTTCCTTGTAAGCTACAAGTCAAGAGGTCTCCATAATTAACTACCATGTCCGTTGGTTCAGGATCGCATTTTTTTGAATCTTCTGCGTATGTCGGTTGTGGGAAAAAGAGGGCAGATGCAGCCAGGATTAGCAAAAGTTTGTACGGGAGTTTCATAATTGTCTCCTGAATTATAATTAATACAGGACTTACGTAAAGTTACTATATATAGAGTTCAAAAACTATAACGTTATAGTTTTTAACGCTATATATGTGGTCTGGTGCGTAAGTCCTATAATACATGATATAGTAATAAATTTGGCCTTCTGTAAAAGCTTATAGTCAGGGGAAAACTGTGATTCGCCTGCGCGATCGGTTCCGGAATCGCAACTTTCATGCAGCAAAACCCCGTCAAACTATCAAAAGTCTAACGGGATAACCTATACAATTCTAGATTAACTTAACAGCACGCAAGCCAAACATTAAAACTGTAGCTACACCTAAAAAAGCAACAAACAATACAAAAAAAGCAATAATTCCTTCAACAGTCATTAACTTTTCTCCAAAATGGCGAATAAAACTATAAAATTAAGTCTAATATTTATTGTTAAAAATAGCAAAGTCTTAAACTACTCATGGCATCCATAACTGTTCAACTTCCCCAAAAATCCTATGAAATAGCGATCGCTCCTGGCAACCTTGACCAACTTGGCCAAAAAATGGAACCCCTCAAGTTGGGTAAAAAGGTCTTGCTAGTCTCTAACCCAGAAATATTTGCTCATTATGGCGAAAGAGCGATCGCTTCTCTCCAACAAGCAGGTTTTGATGTCTCTCACTGCACCCTCCCCGCAGGAGAAGAATATAAAACTCCCCAAATTCTTCACAATATTTACGATGCAGCTTTAGCACATCGTCTCGAACGGTCTTCGACGATGGTTGCTCTTGGTGGTGGGGTAGTTGGAGATATGACTGGGTTTGCTGCTGCGACTTGGTTACGCGGTTTGAATGTGGTGCAAGTTCCCACTTCTCTTTTGGCGATGGTAGATGCTGCTATTGGAGGAAAAACGGGAGTGAATCATCCTCAAGGAAAAAATCTTATCGGTGCTTTCCATCAACCACGTCTAGTATTAATTGACCCAGAAGTATTAAAGACTTTACCCATCCGAGAATTTCGGGGGGGGATGGCAGAAGTAATTAAATATGGAGTAATTTGGGATGCGGAATTATTTGCCAAAATGGAGAATAGTCAGGGTCTTGATGAAATTAATAATTTAACACCAGGGTTATTAGAGGAAATCTTGATTAGGTCTTGCCAAAGTAAGGCAGATGTCGTGGCAAAGGATGAGAAAGAGTCGGGGTTAAGAGCAATTTTGAATTATGGTCATACTGTCGGTCATGCAGTGGAGAGTTTGACTGGTTATACCGTCGTGACTCATGGGGAGGCGGTAGGTATTGGGATGGTAGGAGCAAGTCGGTTAGCAGTAGAGTTAGGAATGTGGGATGAGGTGAGCGATCGCCGTCAGTTAGGTTTGATAGAGAAAGCTAGTTTGCCGACCAAGTTGCCGAGTGGGTTGAATATTGAGGATATTTTGGTTTCTTTGCAGACGGATAAAAAGGTAAAAGCAGGTAAGGTAAGGTTTGTGTTGCCTACTGGAATAGGAGTAGTGACAGTGACAGATAAGGTAAGTGCGGATGTTTTGAGGGGAGTATTGGCAACGATGAGCTAAAAAATAAAGTCAAAATTTACGTTATTTTACAACAAAAGTTTATTCTATGATTTAGTGGTTGACGAACTTTTCAGTTCGGAAAATGCCACTTAATTTGTTTTATATTTCTTATAACAAAATGCTAGTTTTTAAATTGAATAAATTATTTAAAAAGAAATAAATTAGAATGCACTACATTGAACACCCTGTTGGGGAATTAGTAGTTACTCAACGCAATTCTGATGGCTATATTAATGCAACTAAATTAGCGAGAGCATATAAAAATAAAACAGGAAAGTACAAAAACCCCAATAGTTGGTTTGAAAAGGATAGAACAAATGAATATGTAGAACTTTTATCGGATAAAACAAAACTTGAGGTTTATCACCTTGTGGAAAAAAAAGGAGAAGGTTATTTCAGTTATCAGTTATCAGTTATCAGTAACTCTAGCTGTTTGCGCAGCATTCCGTAGGAAAGCTTCGGGATTGATATAAGGAATAGTCTCTTTTTTTTATCCCTTTAAAAAGGGAGGCTTTAGACCACAATTTTTCGGTAAAAATCAAGAAGTTTGGATTCATCCTAAACTTGCTGTTTCTTTTGCTATGTGGCTCTCGCCTGAATTTGAAATGATGGTGTCTGAGTGGGTCGAGCAATGGCTTTTCGCAGGTCAAAAACCTGTTACTCAGGAACCTAAACCTATAAATTTACACCCTTACCAACGTGTTTGGTACGAACGCTTAAGGTTATTTGAGGAGAAAACTAAACTACCAACAGGTACATGGTGTATTTTTGAATAAATTGGTAAATTAATGAGGAATTTGGAATCTAAAAATGTGCTTTTACATGATAGAGCAACTATTGACATTTCAGTAGGTCTGACTTGGTGTCATTGGCTAATACAGAACGGATATGAAACAGATTTTGAACAATATATTCACCATTATCCAGATAAAAGAGGTGAACGACTTGCAAATATTTATCCCTATGAATTACTGGGATAATTTCATCAGTGGCTAGAAGAAACTTACATCCCAGAAAGATTTCCTGAATATGTCATAAAATTTGTTACTCCAGAAGAATGTCAGCTAATTTCACAACCTATTGGTTATGAAGTTAAACCAGTTTTAAAAAGACTTAAAGCCAAGGTTTAGTCTCAAAAATAGAGGAGAGTATTATCAGGGATGAGTTAATTCAGTTATTAGTTATTTGAACAATATATTCACCATCACCCAGATGAAAGAGGTGAACGACTTGCAAATATTTATCCCTATGAATTACTGGGATAATTTCATCAGTGGTTAGAAGAAACTTACATCCCAGAAAGATTTCCTGAATATGTCATAAAATTTGTTACTCCAGAAGAATGTCAGCTAATTTCACAACCTATTGGTTATGAAGTTAAACCAGTTTTAAAAAGACTTAAAGC
>NZ_JAAHGT010000154.1 GCF_010672385.1 Okeania sp. SIO2F4 | reverse complement strand
AGCTTTTTGAGCGATCGTTTAAATCCCCGGTTTCTATAAACCGGAAGGTGCGCGGAGGGGTAACATTCCCCTTCGTTCACATTTACTGCTGAGTGCTGAGTGCTGAGTGCTGACCGCTTTTTTAATTATTAATTATTAATTGTTGAACCACCCTACTATTATTAACTACTCTAAATTGGACTAGCTTCTAAAAACAAAGAATAATTTGTATGACCACTAAACTCAGAAACTCGGACAAAATAATTACCCTCTGGTAAAGAATCAATAGCTATTCTCTCATCAAGAGTACCCACATTTCTTGACTCAGCAAAAACCTCTAAAGCTTCTAAAACTCCATTATTATTAATATCCTCAATTAACTCCACATCTGCATCCCCAAGTAAACCAGTTAATACAACATCTAAACTACTAGGAGTATTCAAAATAAAACTATAAATATCAATCGGATTTCCATCTCCAATAAAATTGTTAAATTCTGCTGTTCCCAAGACACCAAGATCGGCATTAATATTTAACAAATCATCTCTAAAATCTGGAGGGGTACTCAAACGATTTTCTGGCAAACCAACTAAAATATAATGTTGAATTGCACTACTAAAAATACCATTATTTAATAACTCCACTACATCCAGATTTTGAGCAAGATAAAAATCTGTGTTAAAGAAAAAACTAGGGTCGCGATTTTCAAATTGACCAAACCTGACAAAATGTTCAAAAGGTGTTAATCCTGCTGATTCTAATGTTGTAGCAAACTCAAGATTAGCTCTATAAAATAAATTAGTAAATAAAGGACTAGGGTCCCGCAATTCAAATTGACCATACCTAAGAAAATGTTCGACTGCAGTTAGTACACCTTCCTCAATAGCAGCAGCTACACCAGTATTAGTTTCGAGATAAAAGCTAGTATCAAATAAAGCATTGGGGTCTCGATTTTCAAATTGACCCACATTCACAAAATGTTCCAAAGCACTACTAAAATTACCCGCAGCAATTTCATCTACAACGTCAGGGTTTTGAAATAAATAAAATCCTTCATCAAACAGAGTTTCAATAGTTAACATTTCTTAAAAGTTTATTTTTGAGTTTACATTGCAACCTGAGCAATGTTATCTTACTACAATCATTCATTTCTGTATGCTTTAAATTCAAAATTTATACTTAAAAATTAAGGGACATCAATTATGGGTAAATCTTCTTTAATGACAATGCTACGTCGCGCTTATGGTATTGCCAGAATGTCGAAAAAAACTGGCATTCCCAGGGATGAATTATTAGGAATGGTCAGAGAAGCTAGAAGTAGAAACTTTCGGACTACTCGCCGTCGCTTATTACAAGGTGGTTTAGGGTTTGCTGGGGCAATGGCAACTTCTAATTTCTTCAAGGGTGGGCAAAGAGTAATGGCCCAAACAACACCTACATTAATAGTAGGTGCTGGAATTGCAGGATTAACTGCAGCTTACCGTCTCACTCAAGCAGGAGTGCCAGTAAATGTGATTGAAGCGAGGAATAGAGTCGGTGGTCGGATCAAAACTATGGATAAAGTTGCAGGTACTTTTCTCTCAGCAGATTTGGGTGGAGAATATATTGATAGCGACCATAGTGTTATTCGTGGTCTAGCAGCAGAACTTGGGTTAACAGAAGTAGATTTGTTTGCTAACCAGGAAGGGTTAGTGGGAACTGGTTACTTTTTTGAGGGAAGATTTATACCAGAGTCAGAATTGATTGCTGATTTTGCTCCTGTGGCAGAAAGAATAAATGCAGATTTAGAGGCGATCGACGCATTTGAAGATTATACAACTCCTTTTCCAGAAGTTGTGGAGTTGGATAATCTCTCTATTACTGAATATCTGGAGAGTATTGAAACTACTCCACTGATGCGACAGATAATTAGAGCAACTTATAATGTTTTTTATGGTAGTGATGCTGAGGAGCAATCTAGTCTTAATCTAATCTATGTTATTAGCACTGATGAAGGTGTATTTGAACCTTTTGGAGTCAGTGATGAACGTTATGTGATTGCTGGTGGTAGCGAACAAATTACTAATCAATTGGCAAGTTTTGTCGGTGGGTCAATTGAAACGGGAACTGTATTAGAGTCAATTAGTAGTTTATCTGACGGTCGCTATCAAGTGAGTTTAAGATCGGGAGAAAGTGTCTTTGAGCGCACTTATGAAAGAATTTTAATTACCCTACCATTTAGTGTGTTGCGGGAAGTACAAATAAATGTAGATTTACCTCCAGCAAAAAGGTTAGCAATTGATACTATAGGTTATGGTACTGGATCTAAATTAATTACTGCTTACCGAGACCGAATTTGGCGCAACTATGGTTTTAGTAGTGATGTTTACTCAGACTTAAGGTTTCAAAATATTGAAGAAGCAGGTCTAAGTAGAGCTGCTTTAACTCCTGGTGTAGCTTTGTTAACTAACTATTCTGGAGGTAATCAAAGTGTAGTTATGGGCAGTAGTACTCCAGAAATTCAAGCTCAACAAAGATTACCCCAATACGAGTTAGTTTATCCCGGTATTACTAATACTGCTATTCCTGGTAATTCAGTGCGAGCTTATTGGCGTGGGGATCTATATAGTCGGGGTGCTTATTCTAGTTATTTACCAGGGCAATGGACTCAGATGTATGGTGTAGAAGGAGAGCGTGTAGGTAATCTATTTTTTGCAGGAGAACATACCTCTTTAGATTATCAAGGTTATATGGAAGGTAGTTGTGAAACTGGTGAAATTGCAGCTATGGAAATTTTAGAAGATTTGGGTTTAGCTCCTGCTGTTGAAGCACTAAGGATTAAACAGTCTTTAGAACAAAGAGAAAGAGGTCAAAACGGAGGACGTACACAAAATAAGAAGCGGAAGCCTTCTAAAGAGGGATAATTTTTTAACCATATATTACAGTGTCTCTGCCTAATTCCTATGATAATGAGACTTCAAAAATGAACTAAATCTTCCTTGATGACAATACTAAGTCGCGCTAATACTATTGCCAGAATGTCAAGAGAAACTGGCATCCCTAGTGATGAATTATTAGGAATGGTAAAAGAAGCTAAAGCTAGGAAATTTCCCAATGCTTGCAGTCGCTTATTAAAAGGTGGTTTAGACTTAGCCAAAAATTTTAAAGTTTCCCTTTTATCCAAGGGTGGAGAAAGGGCAATATCTCAAACAACTCCAGTATTAATAGTAGGGGCAGGAATTTCCGGATTAACTGCAGCTTACCGTCTAACTCAAGCAGGAGTTCCAGTAAACGCGATCGAAGCTAGTAACCGGGTAGGAGGTAGAATCAGAACTCGCCAAAAAGCATTAGGTACTCCATTTACCGTTGAACTTGGTGGGGAATTTATCTACACCGAGCATATTTATCTGCGCAGTTTAATTAAGGAATTAGGATTAAATCTTGTAGATTTGCAGGCAGTTGATGAAAATTTGGAAACACAAGAGACTTACTTTCTTGAAGGTCGCCAGGTTTCATTAGCAGAAATTACCACAGACTTTGCACCAATTGTGGAACAAGTTAAGGCACATTTAAAAGCGATCGCTAAATTTAAAGACTATACCACAAAAATTCCAGCAACAGTAGAACTAGATAATATCTCAATTGCCGAATATTTAGACCAAATTCCTCAAACTACACCAGTAATTCGCCAGCTAGTCAAAGCTGCTTACGAAACTTACTATGGTCTAAATATGGAAGAGCAGTCTAGTCTCAATTTAATCTATTTAATAGTTACTCAAGTAGGTGAGTTTGGCATTATTGGTGTTACCGAGCAACTTTTTAACCTACAGGGAGGTAACGAGAGGAGAAAAACTGCGATTAAATTTCAACTTTAATAATTCCGATGAAATACTTCTATTTTATTATATTAATACCGTTATTACATGGGGGAGTCGAACGTCAATTATTACAGAGTAATATGGTGAATATACTTGCTCAAAAATCTGAGTTTAATAACCCAATTTGTTATATGGAAACTACAGAGGGAAAAATCATTAATTTAGTCAATCTCTGTGGCGACCAAGAAGCTATTGATGAAACTAAAAAAGTTGCTTGTAAATCAGAGGAAGTTAAAGCTACAGAGATACCGATTAGTAATGTTAACTATGACGGTAATTTTTTAACTGGCAAAGTTACAAATAAAAGCTGTCAAACAGTGAAACTAATTAAAGTAAATTATCAAGTATTAGATGATGAGGGTAATATTATTGATAATGGTTATATTTATGCTCAACCTGCCACAGTTGAACCCGGAAAAGTAGCATCTTTTAAAGGTAATGTTTCTCCAGGAGCAAAAGTAGAAACAACTTTTGTGGAATGGAGTAATTAACGAAGTTAGAAGTCAAAAGTTAGAAGTTAGAAGTCTGTTTTAAACGATTATATAGAAACCTGCACTGAATGTACGCAATTAATTCTCGATAATTTACAGCGAGCGGGAGAATTGATTGGCAGTTTTAAGTAAGTAGCGGTCGATCAAACCAATCTAGAAATGCGGACTTTTGGTATCAAAGCATACTTAGAGGAAGTGCTAACCAGTTTAATGCCTAACATCGGACAACAGGGACATCAAGTGAACATCGAAGGAGATGAAAATCTAAATATCACAACCTATCCCGGAGAATTGGCACAAATAGTCACCAACTTAACCAACAATTCTCTCGTTCATGCTTATCCAGATGGCCAAAGCGGACAATTAAATTGGAGGATCGAACTGGTAGGAGAGACATTAATTATTGAATATACTGATGATGGTTGCGGCATTACAGAAGCAGAGCTTTGCCAAAATCTTAGCAGGTCTTTGCGAACATTTTCGCGCACGGATACCGCGAACAAAACCGAGTTTAATCTGCACGATGGGATAGAGAGCACCTTATTAATTTTAAAATATCGCCTGAAAGGTAATGAATACCGTCCGGCAATTGAGATTATTAAAGAGTACGGTAATATTCCTCCAGTGAAATGCTATGTGGGACAACTAAATCAAGTGTTTATGAACATATTGGCGAATGGGATTGATGCTTTGGATGAAAGCAATGGGGGGAAAACTTTTAAGGAGATAGAAAAAGAACCAAATCGCATTACTATTGGAACGGAATTAAGCGAAGACAACAAACAGGTCATCGTGACAATTGCCGACAACGGAACGGGAATGCTGGAAGAAGTCAAAGCAAGGGTATTTGAGCAAGGATTTACTACCAAAGGAGTTGGCAAAGGAACGGGTTTGGGGATGGCGATCGCCCATCAAATCGTCACAGAAAAACATGGTGGTCAGATTACCTGTAATTCAAAAGTTGGGCAAGGTACAATTTTTACGATCGTGATTCCCAGATAAAATATTGCTCTCCTTGAAACTGTAGCCAGAACGACCAAGCAAGGATTCCGACTGTATTAATTATAGCGATTTTTCTTGAGATAGAATACAACTATCAGAGCTGTAATAACAATTTTATAAATGTTTGCTACAAATAGCTAGGGGATTTTTGTTTGAGTCATATAAAATCCGGTTATACAGTAATCCCATGCATTACTTCCTCTGAATACAGATGTTCTATTGAAGACGAATTTGTTGCATAAAAGTAGCGATAGAACATCCATTCCGCTTTGGTTCGCAGATGAAACGCGGAGCAAGTGCGGCAGCTATATCGCTCTCTTTCGCGATTATTGATGTTCTATTCATCTATTGTCCAATAGTTAGGGTTGGCTGATTAAATCTCAAAACCTTTATATAAAATCCGGGTAATTAATATACTTAAGTCATTGCGACTGGAACGGAGTGGAAGGAAGCAATCTCAGGGGTTTCGCGAGATTGCTTCCTATCATCGCAATGACGATTATTCAACCGGATTCTATATTATAGCGCTACTTGAATCGGGAATAGGGAATAGGTATGGAGGGAATAGTAAACTGTCAAAGGATTTCAGGATTTAGAAATGTCCTAATCTTTGCTTCGACTGCTATACAGGTAAAAGTTTCAGCCTTTTTCTGTCTCATATTGATGTTTGATTCATCTATTGTCCAATAGTTACAGCAGTTTCCGCGCGTTATGAAGTACATATGCACTTGCTTGTGCGGCAGCTATATACTTTCATGCAACAAAGCCGTTCAAATCCAATATTTGTCCGTGACTCCTGACTCCTGACTCCTAGCGCGATACGATAACTAATTACCCGGATTCTATATCAAACATACTTACAGCACTTTCCTACTATTTGGAAGTACATATATTTATGGTTTTAGGGAATAGGAAGTAGGGGAGATGGAGAGATAGGTAATAGGGAATAAAGAACAGGCAAAAAATATTCATTCTGTCAGTTGTATAACATTAACCTAGAATCTGCTGTATCTTTTTTCTGTAGTTTACCTTTGTCAAAACTCCCTATAAGTATAAATAGGCAGACCACTATTACAGCCAATTTCATTTACAGTACTTTGCGCGGATGGTGAGGTACAGTTGAAGACTAATCTCTCTTCCCTATTTACTAAGGTGATAAAACTTTGAAACTGCTGTAAGTGATATAGCGCTACGCATTAAGGTTAGGACATTTCTAAATCCTGAAACCCTTTATTAGTGTACTATTCCCTCCATACCTATTCCCTATTCCCGATTCAAGTAGCGCTATACCAATTCACTTTAAGGATGTCACAAATAGTTTCAAGCTTTAAATGTCAAATAATTGCCTGAAACTGTTATCTTGTCAAAGTTTTTAGTAATCGCAAATCTAACTTCGCGCCTTCTAACTTCTGACTTATGACTTCAGTTAAACGGTATGAGGTACACCTGTGATGGGCAATATCCCACACCACAAAAGTTTTATTATTAATGTTTATACCTCATATACCTGCAATAAATTAACAATCGAATCAAGGAATAATTATCACTATGAATGAACTAAAAATTACACTATTAGGTCCGAGTGCTGTTGGTAAAACTAGTCTATTAACTTCAATGTACGAACAATTTAAAAGGATAAGTTTTCAGGCAAATCTCCAATTAATTCCAGAAGCAGAAAGTAATGCTATTCTCAAAAAACGCCTGAAGGAATTAAAAAGTCTGGCAGAAACTTTTAAAGTACAACCAGGAGCAGGTATTCCCGGTTCTTCAGAAGTTCGTTCTTTTATCTTTGACTTAGCTGAACAGGATAAAAAACCATTTTTAAGACTTAATTTTTATGATTATCCAGGAGGTTTTATTTCTGATAAAGCTAGTGCTAACGAAAGAAGATTTGTGAGAGAATTAATGAATGATGCTGCTGCGGTTGTAATTGCTATTGATACGCCAGCATTGATGATGTCTAAGGGAAAATTTAATGAATATGTGAATAAGACAAAGCAAATAACAGCCATGTTTAAAGAAGCTTATAAAGATATTCAGGAACCTCGTTTAGTTATATTTGCTCCGGTTAAATGCGAGATGGAAATGATCAAAGGAGAGAGAGCAGCCAAACAATTATTAGAAAGAATAAAAAAAGAATATGCCGACTTACTAAATTTTTTATCTTCTCCAACTTTGAGTTCTCAAGTTGCTGTTGCTATTACTCCAGTGCAAACTTTGGGATGTGTAATTTGTACAATGATTGAAGAACCAAGAAAGGATTATTTACCTACCTTTGGATTTAGGAAAATTAGTCGCGATGCCGAATATAATCCCCAGGATAATGACCAACCTTTACGTTATTTATTAAGGTTTTTGTTGAAGGTACACCATGAGGAACGCACCCATAAATTTTTACAAGTTGTTATGAATTGGATAGGTTTAGATGCTCATATTAAAAATGCTCTAATTCAGTTTTCTAAGGGTTGTAAAATTAGTGGGGGTTTTGCAGTATTGCAGGGGAAAGAGTTGTTATAGAAATTCTTACAGCGGATTTTATAGAAGTGAAGTACACCCCTGGCGGGAAAGATGTCCTCAGCACAAAAGTTTTATTATTAATATTTGTACCTGATATACCTGGAATCTGCTGTAATATCGGTATAAATAAAGTGGCGTTTCTGATTCTAGGTATGATTTGATAATTTGGGATTGTTTGAATTACTTGTTAATATTAATTGTTCTCTATTCCCTGTTATCTGTTCTCTATTACCTATAAACTTACTTTCATACCTTAATTCAGCAATGCCAATAAAGTATAGAAACCGGGTTTGTATTAAATACTCACTATACTAATATCTACTTCCCATAAACCCGGTTTCTAGGTAAATTATATAAAATTTCCACAGGAGATTTAGATTTATATGCAAGTATATATTGAGAGTAGAGGTTTTTCTCAGGATGATGATTATCGTTGGTTAAAGGTTACTGAAGAGAGTCAAACTAGAGTAGATCAAGAATATTTACCAACTATTATTCAAGAAGCAAATAAATTAATTGATAGTGAGTCTGCTTCAGTCGTTTTGAGTCGAAAAAATAATAGTTTACTGTTTTTATTAACCAGTATTGAACCTGTAGATAGAGTAGATTTTGTCCATCGTCAAATTCGCATCTCTGTAGCTTGCTTAATGCCAGATTCTCTGGATAATCAAAGAATTTTGCGGATGTTGGCTGCTACTGCTTTAGATACAGAAGAAAGACAACATTTAACAACAGAAATTAGTCAAGCGGTAAGTTTAGGAGGAGAGCTAGGTTTCCAAGTTAATTTTGAACATATACAGAAATTAACTAACATTAGTGCAGCCAAAAATTTACTTCAAGATAAGTTGCCAAATACAACTAAAAAAATTGCTGAACTTTCACCACAACGTCAGCAAGAACTAGCATCCGAATTGAAAGAACATTGCTTGCCAAATCAACAGGGTTTAATCGTAGTTGTTACGGGAATAAAAAAAGAGCAAGCTTTCATTGATGCTAATATTTGGCGTGGCTTATCTAGTCTGGTTGTCTATTCAGATTGGCAGATTATTAATCAAACTTTGCCAGAAAACAATTTGGCTACTAAACTCTCAAAATACTTTAATAGTTTAATGATAATTCTTGGGATTTTTAGTGCAGTTTCTTTGTTGGCTAAAACTTTAAATTTTTGATAATTTAACTAGATTTATCAGCGATAAATAAATATAAGTATTTAGCTCTTAGCATTTCCTGACGGAATGCTCCGCAAACAGCTATCAGCTTTTTATACCAATTTTATCTGAGGTTGCATAGAATTATCAGATTCATTAATTTATCCGTCTTTAATATATGGTCATTTCAATTTGGTATTAAGAAGCTGTTTGTAAACTCATAAAAACCTCTCTCCAAACCTCTCTCCTACTCCGCTCTTAGGCTCCGGCAACCCCCATTCCCTTGTAGGGAAGGGGGGCAGGGGGGTTAGGTTTGCGCGGATTTGTCGGTTCCATGCAGTACTTATCAAACAGTTTCTCAGGAGAAGCAATGCTAAGATCTGAGTTTTTATTAATACTTTTAATTATCCCTCAATCTCTCAATACTAATTCCCCCGATCGAGACAGTGATTTAATAACTAATAGTTGATAGTTGATGGCTGTTTGGGCAGCATTCCGCAGGAAATATTTACAAATAAATTTTGCTAATTTCTTCAAAGAATGGTATAATATTAAATCTGCTTAATTCGGTATAAAAAAATGTTTCATCTTCAGCTAGAGCGCAAATCTTTCTAAATTCTTTTCCCTGCTGACTCCTGTACGTCGCCAATCCGACGGAGACCCTACCTGACTCCTGACTCCTAATTAATTATCTAATTATACTAATGCTACCGGATTTGATATAAAAATATACTGTGTTTGTAGGTTTTGTTAATTTTAATGAACGCAGTATGAAACAAATTAATTTACTGATATCTTTTATAGGGGCAAAGTTTGGTAAAATTTTAGAAATACTAGACAATATTTACCAAAATATAACCCACCAAAAAACTGCTAAATTAACCTTACAAAGGAGAGCAAATATGCCAATTCCACAAATTTATAATCGGGATGTTTTTATTCTAATAGACCGCAGTGGTTCCATGACAATATCTGATGCTACGACAGGCAGTAAAAATCGTTGGCAATATCTTCAAGAAACTGTACAAGGTCATGTATTTGAAATTCTGTCTGAACAAGATGATGATTATGGAAATATTTGTGATGAAGTAACTCTATATTTTTTCAATAGAAATCAACAGCCTACTAAAACTATTTATCTTAGAGATGCTGCCCAAGTACAATCTGCTTTTAAAGAAAATAAACCAGGTGGAGCAACTTATATTGCTCCAACTCTAAACGAGGCAATATCTCAGTGGTTTTCTAATCGAACTGATGATAAAGGTGCTTTTATAATTATCTATACTGATGGTCAAATTGATGATAATAAAGAGTTTATTAATGTTATTGGTAAAACTTGTTCTAATATTAATAGTCAGGATGAAATTAAAGTTTTAATGATTGGTGTAGGGAGTGATATTGAGACAGAGGGAGCTATAGATTTTTACTTAGGAATTGATTTGAATGCTAATAAGTTTCAATCTAGACGAGGAGAAGATTGTAATATCTTTATTTTTGATTTAATAGATGAGGTAATGGATGAAGGTATTATTGCTGCTCTTGAACGTCAACTTGAGGGAGACCCTAGAAAAGGATTAGCGACTTGGGTAAAAGAAAAATATCCAAGTTTATATGCCAAATATTTTGGTTCTTAATATCTAATCATTTCCTGCGGAATACTGCGAAATAGCCATCAACTATTACCTAGTTTCTTGCCGATTAACTGCCTTATCAACTATTGATTTTAGAGCTGGTAAAAGCAATTGATAAGTTGAGATAAAATTAAAAGTTACTGTCAAATTACGCTCCTTTAACCTTATATCATTTCTCGATAAAGTTGCACTTAATATAAATATGAGAATAGTCAATTTAATAAGGTCTGAGCAACAATTATTAAGAGCATTGTTACAGAGAGATGGTATGAGAAGGAATTATTCATTATTTGCTGATACCTAACTGCTATTTATAGCCTGAGTATATTTCTTTTTCATGTCGCCCAGTTTCATGTCAGCTACAGCTAAAAGCTGAATGCTGACTTGCTATATTTATTACCTTATTCCTGAACTTTTAACAAAAAAAATATATATAGGACTTACATAGAAACCGCGTTTATCAACGAAATTTTGTGGTTTGAAAAACAATAATCAAGGCCATAAAACTGGTTTCTTGTTTGGGAGCCTAAGTCCTGTATATATTGTGTTTTAAATCACATATAATTACTGGTATAAATCACATTGAATCCTCACTACAAATCACAGGTATTTCAGCAAAAATACCGAAAAATAAGAACAGTAAACTTGATGTTCATACGGAATCTATCAGATTCATGCTGAAGCTGAATAGGATAGTTAACCAGTTAAGTCAAGTTTGCTTTAATCAATTATTTTTAATAATGGATTTAATAATGGAGAGATACGCGGAATTATCGGGGTTAAAGGAATAAGAAAAAATTTTGATTAATCTTAATCCCTCTTTTTTAAAGTCCATGCTTTACCCATAACTTGGGTAAAGATTGATTGTGAGATGAGATGAGATGAGTGGGGTGAGGAGAACAAAAAAAACAGGAAAAATTATTGAAGTAGGTAGACAAAATTATTTGTGTATTTACTAATTAATTATATTCCTTTTGCTTTTGGCCTTTTGCTTCTTTCTTATCAACAAAAATACTCTACCAATGAACATCTAATACCAAGCGTGATAAATGTTTGTTACAAATGGTAGGGATGTTGCATGCAACGTCCCTAGGTCTGAGGGCAGAAAAAAGACAAAAATTGGAATAAATATTGAATAAAAAAAAGGAAAGAATATATAGATATAGCTTTCTAAAATCAATTGGTTCAGCTTTTTTTAAGTATCTCCGATCGAGATGCACCTTTTTGTAGCATTCTTTTTTCATGCCTACTATAAATTAAGTAATTACCCTGACCGGATTCGGAAATATATCTGTTGAAAGATTTATTAATAGTATATCAAATATCAGACCAAAAAACATGCAAGCTAATTCTATAAATCAACCAATGAGTAAGGAAAAGTTAGAGCAGTTGGAAGCATTCGCTAAAATTATGATTGTCAGTTTTGCGTGGCATACTTCTGGTTTAATGGAACCATCTACCAAAACCAAACAGAATACTACAAAACAATCTCAAACTGATACTGAAACAAACTATCCTCAGCAAAAATAACGATGATGTGGTTGTTGCTGTACCGACACCACATCATTTAATTCCGAATATATTCTCTGAGAATACGGTGACGCTTGGGATCTTCTAACTTTTTCAATGCTTTAGCTTCTATTTGCCGAATTCTTTCCCGCGTTAAATTAAACGTATTACCAATTTCTTTCAGGGTCTTTTCTTGACCATCATCCAAACCAAATCGCATCTGCAACACATTTCTCTCTCGTTCAGTTAAAGTTTTCAGCACAGTTTCTACATCTTTTTTCAGGCAATTTTCAAAGACATATTTTGCCGGTGTTTCACCATCGAATTCGATCGCTTCGCGATAGATGAGATTTTCTCCTTTACCGATAGGGTGGTCTAAAGATAAAGTTTCTTGAGCGCATTCTACAATAAATCGCAATTTCTCAGTTGTCATCTCCATTCGTGTAGCGACTTCTTCTGCAATTAACGGAGAACCTTCCATTGACATCTGCTTAACTATTTTTTTAATTTGGGAAACAGTTTCGTAGAGATAAACTGGCAACCGTATCGTCCGAGAATAGTCACAAATAGCTCTGGTAATAGCTTGTCGAATCCACCAAATACCGTAAGTAGAAAACTTATACCCTTTTGTATGGTCAAATTTTTCTGTGGCACGAATTAATCCTATACTTCCTTCCTGAATTAAGTCTTGGAAGTCTAAACCACGGTTTTGATATCGTTTGGCAATTGATGTCACCAGTCGCAGGTTAGCTGTCACCATTTTATTTTTAGCTCGTCTACCTTTTCCCAGGCGATCGCGCAGTTCCCATCTACTCATTTTTACTGCTGTTGCCCATTCTGTTTCATTAGGCGATCGCTTGAGCTTTTCCTCTAATTTTTCATAAATTTTCTCTAAAGCTAATAATTCATCAATTTGATGTGCTAAATGAATTTCTTCCTCAGCACCCAAGCGAGGGACTTGATTAATTTGCTTGTGATGAACTTGAATTGAGTCTTCAGTAAATGTTGCGGTCGGCGGTTCTCTATCTGGGTCATACCTACCTTCAGTATTATCTTTATTTGTAAATTCTTCTGTATATTTCCAATGATTTAGAGCTACATTTTCTAGCCAATAAGTATCATAATAACTAGGATTTTTACAGTCAATTAACCACCATTTAATTTCAAAATTTGTATGTTCTCTACTTTGAGGAGCAACTATTACTAACTGATTATAGTTTTTTGTACAAATCAGTAATTTTTTTTTTTTATTCTAGACAGAATTTGATAAATAGTTATTATTTTTTCTTGAAGTTTAGGATTTGTTTGAAATGCTTCTAGTCCTAACTCCAACAGAAATACTTCTAAATCATCTTCTTCATAGTTATAAATTTTGTAAGTATCATAGACAGTTTCACTCCAATAACTTGGTAGTTCTAGTTCTGCTGTATCTAAATATTCCAGTTGAAAATCATAGCCAAGTTTTTGAAACAAAGCTACTATTTTTTGGGGGCTACTAATTTTTCTTAGATCGTCTAATTCTAATGAATGACGGATCCTGGACGCCCAGGATGGCCTCCGCCTTACATCAGAGAAGCGCTTGACTGTGGCCTTCGCAGATACGAGCTCGGAACTGGAAGCCGCGATACATACGGCCGCGAATACCGCCCGCGGCGAAGACAGCGCCTCGGGCCATGTCATGACCGT
>NZ_JAAHGT010000153.1 GCF_010672385.1 Okeania sp. SIO2F4 | reverse complement strand
TTGAAGTGATGTTTGTAGGGAACAACTAGTGCAGATATAGTTGAATTCAGAATTTAGAATTCTGAATTGGCATTGGTGAAATAAGGTATGAAATTTGTATCGGAGTAAGATTGATAGTAAGCAAAAAAACTGTTTTAACTACTAACTACTGACTATTAAAAATCATACAATCATTTACCAACGCCCAGAATTTAGAATTCAGAAGTTAAATACTTAACTGCTATAGACGGAGAAATGGGGAGAAGGAGAGATGGTGAATATAGGGCATTTTTCTACCTTTTTTCCCTATTCTATATTCTCGATATCCTGACTTCTGACTCCTGACTCCTGACTCCTTCTTCAATTCCATATAACTGCACTAGCTTCTATACATTACAGATTGAAGCTTGAAGTTGCTGCGACAATCTTTCCGAGTAGAGTTCAAACCACTTGAGCCAGTAATTTCCTTGCTTGGCTTCATTCATTTGAGAAACCAACTTGTTATAAGTAACAAACCAAGAATCCCAATAATCTGTTGGTACTATTTGTTGACAGCCATCATTAGTTGGACAACCTGCTGCACATTGAGGAACACTATAGTAACCAACACATTCATTACAAACATTGGAGTTAATTTCGTAACGTACCCCATTCCAGCTAATAGCACCAGTGGGGCATTGGGAAACACAATGATGGCAGGAAATACATTTGCTAGTAATGGTGTAACTCATGGTCTATACTCCTTGTGGTTGCAGAAGTTGCTGGTAAAAATCTAAAGCAACTTTTTCAATTACATCGTAAGTCTCAACCACCTCTAGTCCTGCCTTGCGTACCTTTTCCTTTGGACTATCACCAATTTTAGAAACCAGTACAGCTTTACAATCAGAAATTGCTTTGATGATATTCTCCAGACTTCCTTCTTCACCATAACCACCTAGACAATAGTGGTCAACTTTCCGGTGAGCAATAAATCTAGCTTTCACACCATCTACTTCATAGATCATAAACTCTTTAGCATGACCGAAGTGTTGATTAACTAATCCGTTACCTTTGCTTGCTACTGCTAGTAGTATTGGCGGACCTGCTTCGGCAACTTTCTCAGTGGTCTGAGTTTCAGCCTTAGCTTTTGCTAGTTTATTACGGAAACCTTCAATGCCAGCATGAAATTCTTTGCGCTTTTGTAGGTCATACTCTGGAGTCATCTCCATGATTGCTTCTTTTGTGAATTCCTTACTGCGGTCTTCACCTAAGAGACCAACTGCATCTGCACGACATTGACGACAGTGGCGCATCATTTTCATTCCGCCAACATCACATTTGTCTTGCAATGTTTTTAATTCTTCAGTAGTTGGACCACGTTGACCATTTAAGCCGAAGTAAGTGCCGTGTTCTGGTGAAGAAATTAGGGGCATAATATTATGGATAAATGCACCCTTAGAACGAACAATCCTATTAACTTCTTCTAAGTGCTGGTCATTAATACCAGGAATCATGACTGAGTTAACTTTGCAGAGAATATCAGCTTCTCTGAGTAAGTCCAAAGATTCCATTTGTCTTTGGTGCAGAATTTTGACTCCTTCAATTCCTCTATAGCGCTTCCGCTTGTAATGAACCCAAGGATAAATCTTTACCCCGATTTCAGGGTCAACCATATTAATAGTTAGAGTAACATGGTCAATATTTAGTGCTTTGAGTCGATCTATATAGTCGGGTAAAGCTAGACCATTGGTTGACAAGCAGAGTTTGATATCTGGAGCTTTCTCAGCTACAAGCTCAAAAGTACGGAATGTTTTCTCTGGGTTGGCCAATGGGTCGCCAGGTCCGGCAATACCCATAACAGTCATTTGAGGAATTTTGCCTGCAATTACTAGAGCTTTATGAGCTGCTTCTTCAGGAGTTAACAGTTCACTAACTACCCCTGGACGACTTTCATTAGCGCAGTCGTATTTCCGGTTACAGAAATTACATTGAATGTTGCAAGCTGGTGCAACAGGAGCGTGCATCCTTGCATAATGGTGATGTGCTTCTTGACTGTAGCAAGGATGGTTAGCAATACGCTCTTGGATTTTGGCGTCATGTTCCTGTTCGGTACTTCCGCAACCCTTTGACGCGCAGCCGCCGGATTTTTTTGCTGGGCTCGCTGTAGTGTTTGCGAAGCTGTTCACTGTTGGTTGGGAAGATAGTTCTGTTGGCTGTAACATCTAAGTTTCCACTATTGTTGTACTAGCTGTCGCCGTGGGTGACGGATTACTCGCGTCGATACACTTCTTCTCAGTGACTTGAACATTGGCGGTGTTCTGTCAGTGGATTTGGTGTCCGGCGTTATAGTTTTTATATCAGTGGGTTTTAGATCGCTACATTCAAAAACCGCAATTAGTATTTATTATGATAATTAATGTTGTACTCAGATTTTTCTAATTTAATAATTCAAATCAGATCCGGGTATCTAAATTTTTTATTGGGGTACAGGTACTTGTATTTTTTAAGTGGGGTACAAGTATTTACGGTGTGATGGTGCAGGCTCCTATGTACTCATGCTATAACCTATATATATTAGTTATTTCGCTATTTTTTTAACCCTTCTTTTTTTTCTACGCTCCTGTACTCATATACCCCTTATTTAAGTTAATCCTTTATTACTGTATACAATGTATCAGTTTTTGGCAAGTAGGGGAGATTTTTCTTAACTTTTCTTTATATTTTGCGAAAAATTTCTAATAAGCAATTGGGTTAACTTTGATTATTTCCCATTATTTCACAAAATTACAACAAACTGTATTTGAGAAAAATTTTAATTAAGGTAGTTCCATAATCTAGAATATGAATTATATAGGACTTGGGCAGTACAAGTTATTTTCGTCCGAAGCGACTAACAGGGAAGCAACCTCAAATCCTAGTTTTTCCTACCTCATGCGTAAGTCCTGTCATAAATATTCATCTCCTACTCTCTACCCCACTATACTCCGTACCAAAAATTTAACTGCAAGTTTTTAGATTCTGTAATTAACTTAGCAGTTTTTTCAGAATTAAGTAGATAATTTTTAACGTTTTTTTTAATATTTTCGCTATAGTTATGAGTTAAACTAGAGTTGAGTACAAGTTTAAATTTCCGAGAAAACCCCACTTAAAATCCTCAAACTTGCAGCAATACAAGCATTTGCCTTGAGTACAAAAATGCTAGTACATTGTTCAGTAAATACTCGTACACGCTACAAAAAATACTAGCACCTATAACCCAAAATATATTTTAAACATATCTGTAATAGCTTTCCAATCATGGGATCAATATTTTGAGTACAAACATAATAAATCTAATAAACACTGAGCAGCAAATATTTATCAGTAGTTTGCAAGGCACTTGATATAAACATTGAAAAGCAAACGTCCTTGTCAAACACGGAACCCTTTATTTGACCCATGACCACTTTACTGACTAGCAATACTTGCACCTTACCTAACACAACTAACAATTCTACCTTGAGAAAAGGCCAAGGTAACTTCAGGTCTCAAGTCAAACCAAAGGCTAATACTGAAGTTGCTCAAGAAAATCTACCATTAGAATCCAATAGAGAGCTTTCTTCATCTCGTCGTCATAGGTTTTGGTATAAATATTTTACCTTTCCTGAACTAGATACAATATTAACAGATTTTCAAGTAATTTTCGAGCGAGACCCAGCAGCACGGAACTGGCTTGAAGTGTTATGTTGCTACCCCGGTTTGCACGCTTTATTACTACATCGTCTTGCTCATAAATTGTACTGTCAGAGAGTACCTTTAATTCCACGTTTAATTTCCCATTTGGGACGCTTCTTCACAGGAATAGAAATTCACCCAGGGGCACAAATTGGGCAAGGAGTATTTATCGATCATGGTATGGGAGTGGTTATTGGTGAAACAGCAATTATTGGAGACTACTCATTAATTTATCAGGGTGTCACTCTTGGTGGAACAGGAAAAGAAACTGGTAAACGCCATCCCACTATTGGCCAAAATGTTGTAGTTGGTGCTGGTGCAAAGGTACTAGGGAATCTCAATATTGGTGATAACGTTCGCATTGGTGCTGGTTCCATTGTATTGCGTCATGTCCCTGCTGACTCCACCGTTGTCGGTATACCTGGTAGAGTCGTATCGAAATCTGGTGAAAGGACTGGAGTTCTCGAACATGGAAAATTACCAGATACGGAAGCTACTGTAACTCGTGCTTTAGTTGACAGAATTGAGCAACTAGAACAACAATTGCAAACTCTTATGAGCGATACAAGGAAAAGCAACAATGTTTAGTAATCATAATTCTCACTCTAATCCCAAAGACTTGACTAAAATTGTGAATCTTTCTCAAATAGACCGCTGGTTTATTCAGCATCGCTTACGAGAGCTAATGATTAATAGTTGGTGTACCGACAATGGTGAGTTATTAGTAGAAGTCAAGAATTGCACCGATGCTATTCTGCTCCAAAGCACTGTTAAGCAATTTATTGCTCCTCGGACAGAGTTAGTAGACTGGCTAGAAAGATGCTGGAAAATGGAAGTTTTTCCTAAATACAATCATTAATTTTAATGAACAATGCTTATTGGTAATAGATATGGAATTACTTTCCTTATCTATTACCTGTAGTTTCAAGCTTAAGGATAATAACTATGGAAGGCGATCGTAAAACTACTCTATTTATTCATTTTTTGCAGGAAGAATTAGCCCTTTCCGCAGCCGCAATTTCTGTGGCACGGAAACATAGCGAAACTTCTTGTGGTCCTCTACCAATGATTCTCTGGAAGTTTGGCATGATTTCTCTGCACCAACTGCAGCAAATTTTTGATTGGTTAGAGTCTTACAATAACAATACTCTATGCTATGAGAAGTTTATCAGTTAAAAGATGAATTATAAAATTTATCTAAATAAAAGTTACCTGATTAGCAAAGTAGTGTTTAATAATAGTAAATACTTGAATTTTAGTTTAAGTAGTTTAATCAAGAAATCAAAATATTTGTTCCTTGTTTATGGTGTTCCTTGATTAGTACCTATTGATTTGCTGGGGAACGCATCTACAAATTATAAATATAGTTAAAATAATTAATAATTTTTCTTTATTTGACTTCTTTATTTGACATTTATCCTGTTTATTAAGTCTAGTTTCAACAACCCTCAGAAGTCCGGTTTATGATGAACATACCATAAATATTTGATTGATTTACAAATAAATCTGACTTCTGGTATAATAGCTACTTTTTTCAACAATATAAATATGCAATAATTAATTTAAGAAGTAAAGTATGACTTTCAGAACTCAAAAAAATTACGACTATTTCTCAATTGATACAGATAATATAGGACTACGCATTTAAGACACAGACATTGTTAAATCCTGTTTACGGAACATTTGGATATCGAAAACTTACTCAGAGATTACTTTTTACTTTTGACTTGCGCATAGCGCTATATCTGTCCAAATTAAACACAATTTAACTGTAGAAAAAATACTAAACTTATCCACTATTAGCGAGGCAACTAAATGAAAGTAGATGAACTTGTAGAATTAGACGGACCCCCTGCATTTGAACTCGAACAAAAAGTTAGGGTTTGCAAAATCATTCGTAATGATGGTACTTTCCCTGGAAAAAATCGAGGTGATGTTCTTTTGGAGGGAGGAGAAGTCGGTTATATTTGTGGCATCGGTACCTTCTTACAAAAATTTTATATTTATTCCGTGCATTTCATCAAAAAAGGAATGATTATTGGTTGTCGTAAAAATGAAATTGAAATTGTGGAGGAAAATTATTAATGAAAGTAATGTTACGGAATAATCCAGCAGGAAACTTAGAAGTTTATGTTGCTAAAAAAGACTTAGAAGAAGAAGTTGTCTCACAAAAAATTGATGGGGATAATAAAATTTTAACTTTAACAAATGGTTGGGAATTATCTATTCCTAAAGACCAACCAGAAAAGTTACCGATTACAATAGACGCTAAAAGATTAGACTAAAGGTTTCCTTTCCATAGTTACTCCTTATTGTTCAGCCACCAGATGAGATTTATATCTTATTTGGTGGTTTTCTTTTGTTATATCAAGTCTGTTTACAGCGGTTTTTATATGAATAAACCACAATTATACTAACTCCTAATTCCTAACTCCATAAAATCTTGTGTTATAATCAGTGTATATTAAAATTTTATCACCTATGAAGTATACTTACCAATATCGTATATATCCAGAGACTAGCCAGAAGTTGACACTAAAAAACTGGCTTAGAATTTGTCGGTATTGGTATAACAGAATGTTAGGAGAACGTTTTAACTGGTGGGAGCAAAACAGATGTCCTATAAATGCTTGCCCTCTAATTTCTCATTTACCTGAATTAAAAGACAAACCAAATTACTATAACCAGAAAAAACAATTACCAGAACTGAAAAAGGCTATAGTAGAAGTCAAACATTCAGGCGAGCATCTGGATTTTTCCCAAGTTTATTCAACAGTTTTGCAAGATGTCTGTAAAAGAGTAGAAGCAACATTTTCGCTTATTTCTAACAGGTAATAGTCAAGGTAATCGTAGTGGCAAACCGAGATTTAAAGGTCAATCTAGATATCGTTCATTAAACTTTCGTGCGGGCTGATGATTCTTGGTTAAAATTTTCATCAATTAATAGTAAGTGGTTATATATTTCAATCCCTAAAATAGGTGTAATTAAGGTCATAACCCACAAACCAATACCTAATGGAGGTAAAATAAAACAAGTTTCACTAATCAACAAAGCTGATGGTTGGTGGATAAATTTCAGCTTAGAGGATAAGTCAATTCCTGAGTTGAAAACTGACAATATTCAACCTACTTGGGAAAATTCAGTAGGTTTAGATGCTGTCCTAGACAAAGATATTTATTTAGCCACATCAGAAGGAAATAAATTACCTTCTCTCAAACCTTTAAGAACAAATCAAGATCAACTAACCAAAGTATCTCAACGCAAAAACAAACGTAAACACGGCAATAAATCGAGACGAAAGCTAGCAAAACGCGAAGGCAAAATCCATCAAAAAATAGGTAGAAATCGTAAAGATTTCCAGTATAAAACAGCTCATAAATTAACTCGGACAGGTAAAAAAGTATTTTTCATAATAATTGTTAAATCTATCAGGATTAACTCGTAGAAATAAAGCAAAACAAGATGAAAATGGAAAGTATTTGCCTAATGGTCAATCGTCCAAGTCTGGATTAAATAAATCTTGGCTTGATGCTGCGTTTAATCAATTCTTTCAAATACTAGGCCAGGTAGCCGAAAAAGCTTTTCATGTCGCAAAGCGAAACGCTAGAGTGATAGAATGCAAACCAAATTATACATCTCAATTGCTTTGTTATAGAGATGAAATAGTTTTTACAGATTGCAGTATCAGAGAGTATTTTGATGAAGAATTACAGTTGAAAATTGATAGAGATATTAATTTAATGCAGCAATCAATTTGAAACGAGTCGGGCTGGACTTGTTCCCGACTATAAACCGCTGTCAAAACAAAGTGGTTATAGCTAAATCTAAAACCGCTTTTGTTTCTAAGGAAGTTCTGAGAGTCTTTAAAAGGCATCAGAAGCCTACACAGAGGCATCCGCTTTCTGTGTAGGTAAGTCACTAAACTAAAGATTATCTAACTAAATAGATTATAATTCTTATATAGAGTTTAAAACTATAACGTTATAGTTATGACTAGTTCATATGTCAGCACTACAGAAGCAGCTTTTCTGTTAAATATTTCAACAGGTAGATTGCGACTTCTACTGAATACGCGTCGTGTTATTGATGCCAAAAAAGTCGGAAGATTTTGGAGAATTCCTCTGAACCATCGGGGAATGCCAGAAATTACACCAGGTCGTCGCGGTCCTCAAGGAACTTGGAATAAATTTCAACGGGAAGCTAAAACTATCGTTCATGTTCTGCGAAAAACTATAGACTATAACCGAGACTATGGAACTTCCTATCCAGCAGTAGCGGTGAAAGTGGGAGATAGAAAAGATTATTGTCACGCTCTGAAAATTAAAGGAGATTGCCAAATAATTTATCAACCCCATCAACCGAATAGAAGTCAAGCTGGAGGTGCTCGTCTATGGATTGAAGTAGAACCGGAAAATATAGTAGAGCGAGTATATTTTAGTGATGGAGATTATGGTCCGCCACCAGAAGTAGTTCAGCAACGTGCAAAAACTAAGGGGAAAAGTAAGAAGAAAAAATCGAAAAAGAAAGGAAAAAAGAGCATTGACTTAATCCAAGAATAACGATATAATACCTCAAAAAGCATACCATTATACTGCCAATACGCATAGATGAAATCCATCAGAACTAAGCTCAAACTGAATAACAAGCAGAAAACCCTGATGGCACAACACGCAGGTTATAGTAGATGGTGCTACAACTGGGGTTTAAGTTTATGGAATGCAGCTTACACAGATGGTTACAAGCCCAACCCTCGTAAACTCAGAGAGGTTTTTACCAATCACACAAAACCACTCTACCCCTGGATGAAAAACTTATCATCTAAAGTTTATCAATATGCTTTTATTAACTTGGGTGAAGCATTTAAGAGGTTCTTCCAAGGCTTAGGTAAACGCCCAAGGTTAAAAAAGAAAGGCAAACATGATTCATTCACCATAGACAATTGTGGAAAACCAATAGAATTAAACGGATGGAGTCACAAATTACCTTTTATTGGTATAGTCAAAACTTATGAACCAATTGAAGCAACAACTAAAAAAATAACTATCAGCAGACAAGCTGGTGACTGGTATTTAAGTTGCAGCTATGAATTTACTCCAACCTCAACACCAAAAACCACAGAAGTTGTAGGTGTAGATTTAGGAATTAAGACACTAGCAACACTCAGCACAGGTGAAGTCTTCGAGAGTATTAAGCCTTACAAAAAAGCGCAAAACAGACTGGCCAAATTACAACGACAACTAAGTAGGAAAGTTAAGCATTCAAGGAATTGGTATAAAGCAGTAGTCAAGCTAGCCAAACAACATAGACGAGTAGCTAATATCCGTAAAGATGCACTTCATAAACTGACAACTTATGTAGCCAAGAACCACGGCACTGTTGTGATAGAAGACCTAAATGTATCTGGAATGTTAGCCAACCATAAGCTAGCTAAGTCAATAGCAGACCAAGGCTTTTATGAATTTAGAAGACAGCTAGAATACAAGTGTCAATGGTATGACAGTGAATTAGTAGTAGTAGACAGATTTTTTCCATCATCAAAAACTTGCTCTAATTGTGATCATGTACAGGATATGCCTTTAAACATCAGAACTTATGACTGCTCAGAATGTGGTATATCAATAGACCGAGACTTGAATGCCTCAATTAATTTAAGAAATGCGGTCGGCTTGACCGTTGATGCCTGTGGACGGAGTGGTTCCGACAGTTCCGTTGGAAGCAGGAAGTAAACATTAAAATGTCACTCATTATGACGTTTTATATCGGTTTTATGAAGCAGAAGTAGTTAAATATTTAGTTTGGAAAGAAGAATTATGTAAGTAGTGCCTGAGTTCTGCTTAATTTTTTACTGTCTATCAAACCAATCTGGAATGTATGGGATACTGCTGACGCAACGCTCCGCGATCGCCAATCTCTCGATCAGCAGTAAAACAAAATTAAAGATTGACCTTGGTTGTGGTATTTTCTAGGAATATTTTTCTAGGTCATACTCCGCAAACAAGATTTTTGGCAAAGTAAGCTCAGTATAAATTTCTCGAATAACCTAGCTGTACAAATTTGTAATTTATTTATCCTCAATTTATTCACAACTTGGGGATTAGGAGAAAGCCGCATAGATTCGGAAATTATATTAGTATCTAGCAAATACTTTAAACTCATAAATCAACCTTTCTCCCTGGTGACTTATCCTGTAAGTTATCAAAAGTCTAATCATCAAAAGTAATTTCTTCTTGTTCTATTTTTGCCCTTAATTTTTGATAGGCTGACCAAAAACTGTTTTGGAATAAATTATTTGTGTTGGGTTTCATTACCTCAACCCAACCTACAAATACTATTAATAACAGCTTCTTCCTGCTATACCAGAATAATTGCGAGATATTGTGTCAAGAACAGAACCAAAAGTTCCATTTGAAAATCTTTCCCTTTTTAATTGTTGAGACAATGTATATTCAGCAACACCATTGTTTAAAGTCCAAGAAGAGGAGTATTTATCAAGACGGCTATTTGAAACCGTTGTTGTGCTATATACACCATTAAATTTTCTACCAGAAAAATCCTCTACTTTGACAACAGTTTTATTACCATCAAACAGCATATATGATGCTGTATTTGTGTTTTCGTTCCAATCCCAACCAAGAATACTATCACTATTTGAAATTTTAACAGTATGTAATTTTCTTCAAAATCCTGTTTGTGGAGTAAATTCCTGCACAATTACCTGTGATACTTGACCATTAAAGATAACATAACTAGCGACTCTTCCACCTTTATAACTCCAACCACGAACAGAAGGAGAGTCAGATATGTGAAAAGTCTTACCACCAGCAGATATTTTAGAACTATTTCCCGAATAAAAAGCTTCGGTACAAGTTTGTTGAGCAAAAGCTGTTTCAGAAGATAATAGTGATAAGAAAGTTGCATTAGAGATAGCAGCAACTGTTAAAGTTAGAGAACGGACCCAATTTCTTTTTATTGAATTAACAAATAAACTCTGTAATTGCATAATTAATTTTGACATTTTATTACCTTAATTTGTTGACTCTTTTTGCCCTATAATTAAGCATCTAAATACAATTCTAATTCTCTCATTTTCATGCCACAAGTCGGAATAGGGCGGATAATGACGGGGATTTTATTAAAAAAATATAAAAAAGACGGATAAAGAAGGATTTTAGCGGATATAATTTTCCCAAAAATTAACTGTAAAACAATGGACTGGCAAGCAGTTTTAAATTCAATTGATGAGTTAGTCTTTCAGCAAACTGGTAAACACCTAAGTAATCTGCAAATGGGAATTTTAAAGGGTGTTTTGAACAAGGAAAAATATAGGGATATTGCAGAACAATATAAATGTTCTAAGGGTCATGTCAAGGATGAAGGATACGAACTCTGGCAACTTTTATCAGAGATTTTTGGAGAGAGGTTAAATAAATCAAATTTTGTCGCTACAGTCGAACGTTTAGGATTTGCAAATTATCAGTCACCACTAATAGGAAATCATGTTCGTGTTGATAATATTAATCTCTGCAATAACGCTGAAACAACTGAATTAAAAAATAGGGATTTTGTAAATACTAAAGATGATAACAACACAACTTCTTGCCAACCCATTGTTGAAAATGTTTTGCATACAAATAAATTAAACACTATTTCCAAATTAATCAAGCTCGGTTTAACAGCGCAACAAATTGCTGAAGCACTAGATTTACCATTAAATGAAGTACAAGAATTAATAGAATAAATAGGATAATATAGCAAATCAAATTCGGTAATATAAATCTTATTGAGCATTGCTTTTCATTTCAATAAACCACAAAGTAGGGACGTTCCATGGAACATCCCTACCGGGTTATCATTATTAACCTCTTAAATATACAGCAAATTATGGTTTAATTATATATAGCAATTATAGCCCATCAATAAAAATAGATATAGATATACATATACATATAGAGTTTTAGCAAAAATTACTTGTGTTGGGTTTCGTTACCTCAACCCAACCTACAAGAGTAAAATATATCAAATAATTATCAAAAATTTCCATAAAAAAAAAGGTGGGTTTTTCCCACCTAAAAACTAACAATAATTTCTAGCACTACGCAAATAGAGCCTAGATATTTATCAATACTCAAAGTCAGTTAAAAATTACTTTTAATTTTTGACTTTTGACTTTTGACTTTTGAATTGATAACTATGCACCAACAGCTTCTTTAGCAGCATACATAACTTCTAAAGAAATCTCCCCAATACCACGTTCTCTGGCAAACTTTTCTGTATTTCGCTTCACTTTACCCCGGACAAAACCAGGCACCTTATTCAATTCTGCCTTTGCATCTTTCGTCCAATTCAAATCAGAATCAGCAGAAATTCCTTTAGTAATAACTTCTTTAGTATCGTGCCCGCCAAATATTTCTAATAGATGATCTTCCATCCCCAAAGTAAAGGAATTGTAAACCAAATCTGCAATTTGATTAGTACCTTCATAACCCATAAACGGTTTATAACCAATAGGGAAATTCTGAATATGAATAGGTGCAGCAATAACACCACATGGAATATCTAAACGCTTACCTACATGACGCTCCATTTGCGTACCAAAAATTGCCGAAGGTTCCACGCGAGCGATGGCATCTCCAATTTCCCCATTATCCTCACTAATTAAAACCTCGTCACAATATTCACTCACCTCTTGCCGAAACCAGTCTGCATCATATTTACAATAAGTACCTGCCCAAACTACATGAATACCCATCTCCCGCGCCAAGATTTTGGTCAGAGCAGCAGCATGAGTATTATCGCCAAACACCACCGCTTTTTTACCAGTTAAATTTTGACAGTCAATGGAACGAGAAAACCAAGCAGCTTGAGAAACGTGCAAAGTTTGATTATCAATATATTCCTCATAGTCAACATTGGCACCTTGAGCATTAACCACCTGCTGAATTTTCCGAATACAACGAGCAGTTTCCACCACACCCATAGGAGTTATATCAATATAAGGCGTGCCAAACTCAGATTCTAAATATTGAGCTGCCATTACCCCTAGTTCCCGATAAGGTGTAAGGTTAAACCAAGCGCGAGGCAGATTTTTTAAATTGTGAACTGACGCACCTTCGGGAATAACTTCGTTAACTTCAATGCCTAAGTCTGTCATCAAGCGTTTTAACTCGGTGCAGTCATGTTGGTTGTGGAAACCAAGGGTAGAAACACCAATGATATTTACAGAAGGTTTCTCAGTTTTTCCTTCTGGAAGTTCTCCTTTCTTTTTCGCCTTCTCAATATAATATTTAACAATTTGCTCCAAAGTACGGTCTGCTGCTTGCAATTCGTTAACGCGATAATGATTAACATCTGCCAACATTACATCACCTTTCGCATCTATTTGAGCGCGTTCGACAAAATTCTCCAAGTCTTCTTGCAAAATGCTAGAAGTGCAGGTGGGAGTAAGAACAATTAAATCTGGAGTTTCTTCCTTGTCTTTGCGGACAATATTATCTACTACTTTTTCTTGGGAACCCCGCGCCAATACATTGCGATCGACTACACTAGCAGTAACTGGCGTATAATTCCGTTCTCTTTCCAACATGGAGCGCATGACATTGAAGTAGTCGTCTCCCAGAGGAGCGTGCATAATAGCGTGAACGTTTTTGAAAGAACTGGCAACGCGCAATGTACCAATATGAGCAGGACCTGCATACATCCAGTAAGCTAATTTCATATAATGTTCTCCGTTTTGTTATTAACAATTATGGGTTTGTTAGTTTGATTGTCTCAGATTTTGATGTTTTTTGCCTGTAAAATTTAGTCCGTGCCACGAATTTAACTTCTGACTTCTGACTTCTGACTTCTGACTTCAGCTATAGTTTGTCAGTAAAGCAATAAAATTTTGTTTTATTTAAGTATTCTTAATTTTTAGGTTAATTAATGTTAATTAGGGACACAAAAGGTTGACAATTGTTTGATATGGGTATATGAAAAAAGCGATCGCTTGTTTTAACTGTGCGATCGCCTTCTAGACTAAACTAATATAATTATTTCTGATGTTGACTAAAGGTCAAAAATATAGACTATCCTAGACAAATATACACAAAATGTCTAGGATATGAAACAATCACGAATTTGCGGAAAGATTAGGAGTTAGTGTAAAAACTTTACAGCGTTGGGATAATTCTGGAAAGTTAAAAG